>JAKSVJ010000078.1 GCA_024408015.1 Clostridia bacterium | reverse complement strand
CAAACTTATGAAATGTTTCAATAACAGTTTGGCATTTTTCATCATTGATTCTTGTGACAAGTTTACCATCAGAAAATGTTCCAGCTCCACCAGCACCAAATTGGATATTAGATTTTGTATTAAGAACTCCTGTCTTATAGAAATTCTCAACATCAATTGTTCTCTCTTTTACATCGTTACCTCTCTCGATAACAATTGGTCTATAACCATTTTGAGCAAGAATTAAAGCGCAAAACATTCCACATGGACCAAAACCAACGATAACAGGTCGACTGCTTAGTTTTTCAGAACCATATGAAATATCCAATATAGCTTTCTTTTCTTCGACAATATTGTCTTTAATTAGCTTTTCAATGCTAATCTTTTTATTTGATTCAACTTCAGCACAAACAGACCAAACAAAAAAGATACTATCTCTTTTTCTTGCATCGATAGATTGCTTGCTTATGTTGAGTGACTTTATATCGTCGTAAGAAAAATATTCCAAAAGACGTTTTTTAGCCCTATTAAGAGCTTCGTCTTTTGGAGTATCAAAAGGTAATTTTATGTCTCTAACTATGTAACGCATATTACTTTTATGAGTCGTAAGAAACTGTAACAAGTAAAGACTCAACTGACACATTGTAAATCAAGAATGTGTACTTTTCAGTGTCATATTTGAACTTTACAGGAACAATATATTGACGAGGAATATGATATGAAACCGGATTACATGATTCAACATCGATATATGGGACAATAGTACCATCACTAATGCCCTGAATAATCTGTTTTCTACCACGTACGTCAAATGACACAGAATTAAGGTCGAGTGTATATGTACAATCTTCTTTTTGATTTTGGATTTCTATCTTAACATTCTCATACATGTGCACAGCAGAATCTGTATAAATCGCAAATGACCATACAAATATGGCAAATACAATAGATGCAACAAACATGATTATGATAGATGCTTTAGAAAAAGTAACTTTATAGTCTTCATTCTGATTGCGTTCTTCAGAATTGACTTTAGAAAATAATTCGGAGATACTCATTATTTCTTAGCTCCTTTCACTTTCTTTTCTTCTTCGATATCAAGAAGCTTATATAGTTCTCTACAAAGTGTCTTGCTATCATAGTTTCTATGAAGCTTGCCATCAACTGCAAGAGAGATAGTACCTGTTTCTTCGGATACTACAATTACAGCGGCATCACTACACTCGCTAAGTCCTATAGCGGCTCTATGTCTTGTGCCAAGGTCTTTGATAATTTCATCACTTGTAGAAAGTGGCAAGAAACAACCTGCAGCATGTACTCTTCCATTACGGATAATCATAGCGCCATCATGAAGCGGAGCTTTATTGAAGAAGATGTTCTTAATAAGAGATTCATCTGGATCGGCATTAATTACAATACCAGTTTGAACTATATCACCAAGATGAGTGTTTCTCTCAATTACAATAAGAGCACCTGTATATTGTTGTGACAATTCAGTAGCAGCATTACAAATATGTTGAATAGCTTCTCTTACATTGCCACCTGATTTTTTATCATGAATAATTTTCTTGATTGGGTTTCCACCAAGGTTTTCAAGAGCTGATCTAATTTCTGGTTGGAATATGATAATAAGCGCAATCAAACCAACTTGCAAAATTGCGGAGAAAATAAAGTTCATTCCACGCAAATCAAGCAATGCACACAAAAGCAGTGCAGCAAAAAAGATGGCAAGACCAGTAAACAGTTTACCGGCTCGTCTATCTCTAAAAAACCAAATAATTACAAAAACAAGGGTGGTTAAAAGTATAATATCTAAGATATCAATAAGCCTAAATTGGCTAATAATATAGCGGAAATATTCAGTTAGTATGCTCATTTTAGTCTCCAAAAGGCAAAAATTCGCAATATATATATGTAAACAGGGTTTAACCCCGATAATATCATTACGATAATTAGATTATAATATAAATAAGAAAGAAATAAAAGTAGTTTTTATAAAAAAATATACAAATAGTAAAGATTTTTTAATATTTTTTAAAAAAAATGCATTCAAAATTTACACAACTTGCAAAAGCATGCTTTTTATGCTATTATTAACGCACAAATTCACAAGAAAAAGGTCTTCATTTTATGAAAATACCAAATCTCAAAACAGTTATAAAGGCAATGGCAACATTGGCAGAAAAGAATGCTTCTCCTACATGCTCAGCACTCATACTTGCTGGTGGTAACAGTACACGAATGGGTGGAAGATCAAAGCAGCTTATAGCCATTAACGGAATACCTGTCATTATCCACACTGCTCTTGCTTTCCAAAACTGTCCTGAAGTTTCAGAAATCATAATTGTTTGCAAAGAGTCAGAAGAAGAATTTATCAGCGCTCAATTAAAGAAATATAATATAGACAAATTTAAATGTTTCGCTAGGAATGGAGATACTAGATTTCTTTCTGCCAGAAGCGGTTTCGAGAAATCAGATATACATGTAGATCTGGTCGCAATACATGATGCAGCGCGCTGTGTAAGCACATAAGAACAGATTTCAAAAATAAAAAAAACAGCAAAAAAAACAGGTGCTGCAATTGCTGCATACCCTGCTGTTGATACTATAAAAACAGTAGATGAAAAATGTGTTATTAATAATACTATTGATAGAAAAACAATATGGAATGCTCAAACGCCACAGATATTCTCAAGACCAATGATTGAGGTCGGATATTATGTACCAAGAGACGAAGGTTTTGAGGCAACTGACGATTCAATACTTGTCGAATCTTTAGGATTCAAAGTTACTCCTGTTGACTGTGGAAGAAACAACTTAAAAATTACTGTAGAAAGTGACGTAAAACTTGCTGAAGCTATTTTAAACAAAGGAGACGAAATGGAAAAGCGTTTTAAAGTTGGACATGGTTATGATGTTCATAGACTAGTTGAAGGGCGAAAAATGATTTTGGGTGGTGTTGAAATTCCATATCACCTCGGACTCCTTGGACACTCCGATGCTGATGTATTATGTCACGCAATTTCAGACGCTATTTTAGGAGCTATTGGTGGAAGAGATATTGGTTTCCACTTCCCTGACAAAGACCCAAAATATGAGGGGATTTCAAGCATTCTCCTTTTGCAAAAAGTAGGAGAACTTGCATTTGAAAAAGGCGCTGAGATTTCAAACATAGATGCAACTATAGTTCTACAAGAACCTCATGTATCTAAGTATATAACCACTATGGAAGAAAATGTTGCGAGAGCGTTAAATATAAAAGTTGAAGATGTTAATATTAAAGCAACTACTGAAGAAAAATTAGGTTTTACTGGAAACGGAGATGGCATAGATTAAAACGCAGTATGCATTGTTTACACCAAATGAAAAATATCCCGACTCACACGAGCCGGGACTTTTTTAGTCTTCGTTTTTACCTTCAGTGATTACACTGATTGATGATACAGCAAATTCGTTGATTGAAAAATCTTCACCTTTATCAATCTTAACTTTTACTATGCCCTGCAATGGTTTTCTTTCGCAAACAGTACCAACACCTTCTGGTGTCTTTACAACACTTCCAAGTTTAGGCATTTCTGCCAAAGCTTCTGCATATACATTATGCTCATATCTTAAACAACACATAAGTCTTCCACATGCACCTGAAATCTTTTGAGAATTCAAGGACAAGTTTTGATCTTTCGCCATCTTAATTGATACTTGGCAAAAATCATCCAAAAATTGGTTGCAACAATATGGACGTCCGCAAGATCCAAGGCCACCCAAAAGTTTGGTCTCATCTCTAATACCGATTTGTCTTAATTCAATTCTTGTTTTGAAAACTGAAGCTAAGTCTTTTACGAGTTCTCTAAAGTCAACTCTATCTTCAGCTGTAAAATAGAACAAGAGTTTGCTATTATCAAAAGTATATTCAACATCAACTAGTTTCATACCTAATTTGTGTTTTTCTACTTTTTCTTCACAAATCTTTAGAGCTTCTTCTTCTTTTGATTTGTTAGCCATATATCTCTCGTCATCATCAGGAGTTGCTTTTCTAATGATGCTCTTCAAAGGAAGAACAACTTCAGATTCAGGAACAACTTTATTACCTACAATAACGAAACCATATTCTACGCCACGTGCTGTTTCAACTATTGCTTTTTCACCAGGAACATATGTTTGTCCATCTGGAGCAAAATAGTATATTTTACCTGTGTTTTTGAATCTAATACCAACTATTTCGTATAGTTTAGGTTCAATTTCAGGGGTGTTTTCATTCTCTAATATTTCGTTTTCCATTATTACACCGTTTTAAAAAGATTTCCATAATAACTGCGCTAGTAGCACAGTGGATGTATTTAAATTCGTATTATATACTAATGCATTTCTAATTCTTGAGACTGCAGCTATAGACAATTCTATTGCTTCATCTGCAAACAAGGAAGATAAATTCAAAGCGTCATCATATGAAAAAAATCTTGTCTTTGCATTTTCATTTGATTTCACAGCAAAAATATCCCTATATGCAACAATCAAATAGTCCAATGCTGTAGTTAACGCTTCTCTACTTTGACCAAATGAAGTAAACATATTTAAGAACTCAAAATACTTCGAAGATAACTTTTTGTTACCTTGAGCCTTTACTATATCACAAACCTTTAGATATGACGCATATTCACCAGTCTTTTCATCACTTTCTGCAAGTTCCTTAGCGTGACCAGCAGCACCGTTGCAAAGTCTCAACACAAAGCCTTTTTTTGTCTCATCCTTAATATTTATATCATTTTGACGCAAATAATCCAATATATCTTTATCTGGCATTACATCCATATATATTGTTTGAACCCTTGAACGAACTGTCGTTATAATTGAGGCAACATTATTACAAAGTAACAAAAAGAATGTATTTGCCGGAGGCTCCTCAATAACCTTGAGTAATGCGTTTTGAGCTTGTATAGTTAATAGATCAGAATCCTCGAAAATGTATAGTTTGAAATCCAAAGAGTTTGGAGATAGTGACACGGTCGAAATTGCACTTCTTACAGCGTCAACACCAAATGTCTTCTTATTCTCTTCTTTCCTTGCCCAAACAACATCTGGACACATTCTATTTTTTATACTACCAACTTCAGCATCACTTCCATAAGCATTTGCCATTTCACAAGCAATTGCTTCAGCAAGTGTCTTTTTACCAGATCCTTTGGCGCCAACTATCAAATATGCATGAGAAAGTGTCTTAGAATAAATCTTCTTTGACAACATCTCAACATTAGATTCATTAGCAATAATATCAGATAGATATTCTCATGCTTGGAGTACTGATAATATTTGTACCTGAATTAACAACAGGGACATCTTGGGTGCGCTGCTGACAATGAGTTTTGATAACATCTAAAGCTTTATCTAAATCAGCTTCTTCAACACCAAGCAAAAAAGTTGAGTTACCATTCATCAAAAAACCACCAGTTGAAGAAATTTTTGTAACGTGGAATCCTGAAGATGTTAAACCTGTATTAACAAAATGTGCATCATCGTTATTTACAATAGCTATTACTAATTTCATATAAAAAATCTCCGTATTTTTTTTAATTATATCAAATTATATTTTACTTGTCAATTTTTTAGTGACATCAACAAACACTCAAAAAGCAATTGACATTTGAAAGATATGTGATACAATATATGCATGTATTCATTGACGGACGAATACTATCTAATTAATTAACCATAAATTAAAAAAGGAGTATACTATGCCATACGTTATCGATGTTGAAAAATGTCTCGGATGCGGTGCATGTGCTGATGCATGCCCAGTAGGCGCTATCTCAGAAAAAGACGGCAAATACGTAATCGACGCTGATTCATGCGTTGAATGCGGTGCTTGTGCTGGTCAGTGCCCTGTTGAAGCTCCAGAACTCAAATAATTAATCAACAAAATGAAAAAAGCTCCACTCGGAGCTTTTTTTCGTTGTCTTTACAATCACTCAATTAATCCATGTTTATCTGTTGTTGGAGCTTCAATAATAATCATCTCACGGCCCTAAAAAGCACTAAGCGTGATGGACTACTTCTTTGCGTATGACCGACCAATAATGATGCATGTATCTTGTCATCTCTC
>JAKSVJ010000077.1 GCA_024408015.1 Clostridia bacterium | reverse complement strand
TACAAACCTTACTAACCGTTTCTATGATATAGCAGATGGTAAGATAAGATATGATGGAATTAATATAAACAAGATTAAGAAGAGTGATTTAAGACGTTCTTTAGGTATCGTTCTTCAGGAAACAAACTTGTTCACAGGAACAGTTATGGATAACCTAAGATATGGTAATCTTGAAGCAAGCGATGAAGAATGCATTGCAGCTGCAAAACTTGCAGGTGCAGATGACTTCATAACTCGTCTTCCACAGGGATACAACACTCTACTTACAAACAATGGTGCAAACCTTTCACAGGGACAAAGACAGCTTATAGCTATTGCTAGAGCCGCTGTTGCAGATCCTCCTGTTATGATTCTTGATGAAGCAACATCATCAATTGATACAAGAACAGAAGCTATTGTTCAACGTGGCATGGACAAGCTTATGGAGGGAAGAACTGTATTTGTAATTGCACACAGACTTTCAACAGTAATGAATTCTGACGTTATTATGGTTCTTGATAAAGGTAGAATTATTGAACGTGGTAACCACAAGAAACTTATTGAAGATAAGGGCACATATTATCAACTATATACTGGCGCATTTGAATTAGATTAATACAAGGGGATATGACATGTTTGAGGAAGCACTTCGAGAAATTGACAATCATAAGGTTATAATAATCCATAGACATACAAATCCAGATGGCGATGCACTTGGAAGCCAAATTGGTTTGAAGCACATCATTTTGAACAACTTCAAAGATAAAGAAGTATACATGGTTGGAGACCCAGCTAAAAGATACGACTTTATGGATGATTCTGTAATGGATGAAGTTGAAGATGACAAATACAAAGATGCTTTGGCAATTGTTCTTGACACTTCTGCTAAGAGTTTAATTAATGACGAAAGATACATGTCAGCCAATAAGACAATTCGCTTTGACCATCACATTTTTGTTGAAAAAATATGTGATATTGAATATGTTGATACAAGTTTTGAAAGTTGTTGTGGGCTTATAACAAAATTTGCGAAAGTAAACAACCTAAAGCTTAATGAACTTGCCGCAAAGTCTCTATACACTGGTATGGTTACAGACTCTGGAAGATTTAGATATGATTCAACAACTTCTCAAACATTTGATATGGCTTCATTTTTGATGAACGAGAAGTTTGATACCGGAAGCATATTTACAAATCTTTATGCAAATGAACTTGATTCAGTAAAGCTTAGAGCTGAATTTACATTGAAAATAAAGCTCACAGAGAAAAATGTTGCATATATCTATACAACATATGATGAATTTAAAGCAAGTGGCGCTGATTCATTCACAATTTCTCGTGGTATGGTTAATACTATGGGTGATTTAAAGGGAGTTGATATTTGGGTCAACTTCACTGAGATTGAAAATGCAGTGCTTTGCGAGCTTAGATCTACTCTATATAACATAAATCAAATTGCTGTGAACTATGGTGGTGGTGGACATCTTAAAGCCAGTGGAGCAACACTTAAAAACAAAGAAGAAGCTATGGCAATGCTAGAAGACCTTAACAACTTGATTGGAGCCTAATATGGAAAACTACGAAGTAATGAAACAAATACTTGACGAGATTAAAGCTAATGATAAGATTATAATCTCACGTCATTTTAGACCAGATGGTGATGCTATTGGTTCAACAAAAGGTCTTCAAAGAATCTTAAAACTCACATTCCCACAAAAAGATATTAGACTCATCAATGAAGATTATTCTGATTATCTAGCCTTCCTTGGTGGAGAAGATGCTCAACAAGATGATGAATTCTATAAAGATGCTCTTGTTATCATGATTGATACAGGAACAATAGATAGAAGCTCAAACAAAAAAGTTGAGCTTGCAAAGAAGATAATTAAGATTGACCATCATATTGACGATAAGCCATATGGCGACATTTCATGGGTTGAGGAGCTTAGAAGTTCAGCGTGTGAAATGATTGCACACTTCTATCTAACATTCAAAGACGAGCTTAAAATTGACTCAGAAGCAGCAAACTATATCTATCTTGGTATGGTTACAGACTCTGGAAGATTTAAGTACCGCGACACGTCAGCTGAGACTTTGAGAAACGCTGCTGCAATGCTTGATTTTGGATTTGATACCGAATCTATGTACGCGCATCTTGATCTTGAAGATATTAAGAATTTAAGATACAAGTCATTTGTATTGAGTAATATAAAGCTTACAGAAAATGGTGTAGCATATATATACATAACAAAGAGAATCCAAAAGAAATTTGGCATTACAACTGAGCAGGCAAGCAATGCAGTGTCCTATTTGCAATCAATAAAGGGCAGCCTTCTATGGCTTGCATTCATCGACGGACCAGATGGAAAAATTAGAGTTAGACTTCGTTCAAGATTTGTTACTGTTCAAGAACTTGCAACAAATTATCGTGGTGGTGGACACGCATGTGCTAGTGGAGCAACACTATTGAAAAAGAGTGAAATAAAGCTTCTTCTTAAAGATGCAGATGCTAGAATCAAAGATTACAAAGATAACAATGAGGGCTGGATCTAAATGAAGATTCTAATTACAAATGACGATGGAATAAAAGCCGAAGGTATTAATGTACTCGCAAATTGGGCATCTCGATATGGTGAAGTTACAATTGTAGCTCCTAAAACCGGACAAAGTGGAAAAAGCCAAGCGATTAATCTTGGCGTTCCGATAGAGATAAAGAAAGTTGACTTCGATGCAACGGTTAAAGCTGCATATAGTGTTGATGCAACACCAGCAGATTGCATTAGAGTAGCATATGATATGTTCTGGGATAACTATGATTTAGTTTTATCTGGAATTAATAGAGGACTTAATGTTGGCGCAGATATCGTATACTCTGGCACAGCTGGAGCAATATTTGAAGCAAGTTATATAAACACAAAAGCAATAGCTGTATCAACAGTGCCGGATACTTTTGATGGACCAAAAAAATACCTTGATGAAGTATATGAGTATTTTGTGAGCAACAAGCTTTTGGAATATAACATGTTATACAATGTAAACATTCCAGCTGAAAGCAAGGGTATTGTTATTACAAAACAAGGTGGACCATATTATAGAGACCATTTTGCTAAAATTGGAAATAACATGTATACAGCAGAAGGTTATTCAAATTATAAAGGCACAAAAAATCTAAACGAAGATTTAGACGCCATTATGTGTGGATATACAACAATAACACCATTAACAGTATCAAGAACTGATATGAGTGTTTACAACAAATTGAAAACGATAATAAAATGACTAAAAGCATCATGCCAAGTTTGAGCATGATGCTTTTTTATGAGTAATCTGTTAGAGCAAAATACTCTTACAAGTATTATTACTGAGTTGTTTAGCGTAATTTTTCTCCGTTTGGTAACATAACGCTATCTTCCAACTCAAGGGAAAATATAACATGTACAGTTGGAATGTTGCTTTCAATATAGATTGCCTCAATATTACAATTATCAGTAGCAACAAATTCAGGCCAATAAGAGTGAGAGGATGGCTGATAATATCCTGGAATTTTTGCTCCTTTGACGTAGGTGTGTTTATGGAATATATCACCATTAGTTTTGATATAGTTAATAGTGCATACATCTCCATTTTCGTATGCTTTGACATAATTGCGAATTGTAGAAATGCCTTCTTGAGCAGATTCTTTTGGTTCAATATTGTAGAAAAGGCTGTAATTAGTTATTATCCATGTGCAATCGTTCAAAATCTCGGTTACACAATAATTTTTTATCAACAATGATTCGACATCATATGTAAAAGAAATATTGAGTTGATATTGGCGAGGTGTATCGTAATAGAAAATCAGTATGATTTCCACGGAACCGTTGTTAAAATCGAATTTTGATATTTCAAATTTATAATCTATATATGTTTTAAATTCTTGAAAAAATAGCGAAGAGTCTAATCTATTATTTGTATTGTTATTGGAGATGGGAAGCATATACAAATCACTATCCAATTCAAGAAGAGAGATGTTATCACTAGTTACAAAAGTTGAGTTTTCTTTCTCACTGTATGTAACATCTTGTTCATAATATAAGTAAGTGCCAATTTCACCTCTCTCGGTTCTATCATCAACTACGGTGAAACTAGTAACCTTTTTAAAAATATTAGAACGAATATTTGCTTCCATTATTTTGTTCAGCAAAATCTCTTCATCACTCAATGAAGTTTGTACATCATTTATGCCCAAAACAGCAAAGATTGTAATTACTGAAGCGGAAAATAGTACATTTATCGCTACAATGATAGCAATCCATTTTGTAAAGTGAATTGTGTTGTAATGATTTTCTCTGTCAGCATCAAATATTAACTTGTCATCAATATTGTTAAAAACATCTTGTAAAATGTCGTTTTTCACATTAAGTATCCTTCTTTCTTTAGAAATTTGCGAAGCTTATCTCTGGTTCTATTCAACATAACTTTGACTTTGCTTTCTCCAAAACTGAATCTATCGCAAATGTCTTTGATTGAGTCGTTGTACCAGTAACGACGAATCATTACGTTTCGTTCAGTTTTTGGAAGGGCACTTAGAAATTTAGAAATCGCTCTAGATAATTCAGCTTGTTCTAGCTTGTCATTTAATTCGCCATCGGAAATCAAATCTTCAAATTCATCAATTGGGCTAATATTGCCACTAGGTATTCTTTTTGCAGCCGTATTTTTTCTAAAGGCTGAGATGGATATCTTTCGCACAATTTTACCTATAAAAGTTTTAAGATTGTCGGGCCTATGAGGAGGTATACAATTCCAAATGGCGTTTAGCGATTCGTTGATACATTCTTTAACATCTTCTTCATCGTGAAGAATGTTGTAAGAGATATTGTGACAATAGTTGTAGTACGAGAGTTGGATTTCGCCAATTGCTCTTTCATCCCTATTAAAAAGCAATTCAATTATTTCTTTGTCGCTCACGTTAATGTTGACTCCTTTCTTGAAAACACCTTTCACTTAAATACTCGTAAAAACAGTAAAAAGGTTACACTGTTTTTTGAAACTAATCACTTAAAGATACTTTTGATGTTTTGAATTAATAGTAAATGCTTTAGTTGTAATATCCATGGTGAACGAATAAAAAAGGGATGTGAGTACTCCCACAGCCCTGTAATTGTTGTTAGTCAATTCTATTTGGTTTTCTTTCTTTAAGGAATCTCTTAAGCATAAATGTCAAGAAATATGGAATTGTATAGAACTTGCCATTAAAGCCAATGTTCTTGTGTGCAAGTTTTATTCCAAATGATATATCATGATACTTATCTTTTTCTATGAGATTATTCAAAGAAACAGTTGAATGATCGGTAGCCTTTACCTCAACTGGAATTAGATTGTCTTTATCTCTAACATAGAAATCCATTTCCAAGTGACCTTTTTCGTCTTTATAAAAGAACAAATCATATCCAGCTTTGACAAGCATATCGCCTATAATATTCTCGTAGATTGCGCCTTTACAAACATTCAAATTATTTCCACTTCTGATATCTTCTTGAATTTCATCGTCGAAAGCTCCAATTAATAAGCCTGTATCCATGAAGTAAACTCGATAGATATCCGGATTATAATGTCCTTTTAATGGTAACGATGGTTCCTCTAAGCAGTAGCTTACATTAATGATTCCGGCCTGTTTTAACCAGTCGATAGTACCAATGTAATCTCTTCCTTTTTTTCCTTTCTCAATTTTTGTAACAAAGAACTTTTTGTTCTCATTACTCAAGAAAACCGGTATTTTTCTAAAAGCATTTAAGATTCTAGTTTTGTCCAATCCGTCAGCATATTTCATGATATCTTCTTCATAATCGCGTATGATTTGTCGTTGCATCTTCAAAATGCCGCTAAAGTTCTTTTGCTCAACGAATGTCTTAACGATGTTTGGCATACCCCCAACAACAATAAAGTCTTTAAAGGCGCTACTTAATGCTGTAAATGCGGAATTAGATAACGGGGTTCCGTTAAGCAAATCATGATAAACATCCTCGATTTGATTTTCGCTATATCCCAATGCCCAAAGAAATTCCTCAAAATCCAAAGATTTCATATTGTAATCTTCTTTGTAGCCTACGGCATTAGACTCGATTTCGTTATAATTAATTCCCATAAGAGATCCAGAGCAGATGACATCAAATCTACCATCTAGCTTGAAAGACTT
>JAKSVJ010000076.1 GCA_024408015.1 Clostridia bacterium | reverse complement strand
AAATGTAACAACTTCTCTTCCAACAACAGAAATAGCGCATTTAGCCGAACTCAATACAACTACACAGTTATCAAAATCAATGTTTTCAAAGAATCCATCAACATAATCAAGAATAGATTTGTCAAGGTTCAATGCTCCTGTTGTGGCATTCATTGTTTTGCCTGTAAAAGCAGGATGGTTATACCACTTTGTAAGAGTGCCTTTACAACCTGTGTTATGGCTATCTGGGATAACATGAAGGTCGCAATACTTTCTTGTGAAATTTGGCATTAAGAAGCACCTCCTAATATTTCAGCATCAATATATGCTAATAAATCGTTTTTGATGCTATTCTGAATATCTTGCTTTTCTTCATCACTAATTCCACCACCTGTGATTTCATTTTCAGCAATATAATCAGCGATAATAACAGTTACATCTTCTCTATTAAGTCCTTCGATTGGATTATCGGAAAGATAGTTATTAACAGCCCTATCAATATGCTCTTGAGTAACATCGCCCTGAACAGTAGCAATGATTGCGCTTCCTGCCATTTCAAATTTGATTTCTTTTGCATCATAATCATTAACAGGATTGTTGCCTTCGATAATTTCTGTATTCAGAGTCTCTTCAAGGTAAAATTTCTTAAGCTGAGTTTTTTGCACAGACTTGTTTTTATAATTAATCTGCGCTTCACAACTAACAGAGCAACCTTTATCTCCTGCAAGGCTTTGTGTATCTTCCTGTGTAAGAGGGATAGTCATTTGTTTGTTAGAATATGAAATTTGATTTGGGTATGTCTTTTTGATTTTGCACATACCAGAAAAAGTAACTATGATACTTTCTACAACAGTAATGTCAGTATCACAGTTGAACACAACTAGATAGTTTGCTCCACTTTTCATATATAACCTCCTATAAAAAAGCGGTAGCCATAAAGACCACCGCTAAAATTGTTAGCTCAATGCAATAGTGAATGTATAATACTCTCCCGGTTGTACAGTTACAGTAGGAAAAATATCTCTACTGAGCATATAAACTCTATCATCACTCCAAGGTTCACTATTTCCTGTTGTAGTGAATAAACCAATTTCCTTCAATTCTACAGGAGCATCAGTTTGGTTAGTTACTACAACTGTATAGAAACCAATGCTAGTTCCTGCATTATAATTTGGATTGTAGTTAAAACTAATATTCGAAATGGTAATATCATCAACGATATTAGTTAACTTATGGTCTGAAAACTTCATAGCATCATTGCCATTACCAAACATGATGAAAAATCTATTTAAGGTCAATTCATCATTGTGTTTGATGTTCAAAATATCATGGAATACAAAATTACCCATAAGATACTCGACATATGGATCTTCTGTTGCGGTATTTACATTACCTGCAATAGATTTCATTTTGTATTCTGAACTCCAAGGCAACAATTTTGCCTTCATCATTTGGCTAAAATTAGCATTTATCATTACTCAGTAACCTCACTTCCCATAAGATTATGTGGTGTAATTCTCAAAGAATTTGGAGATAAAACGTGTTCCCCATGCTCAATATTTTCAAGACTAGCCTTTGGATATTCAGCCGTGACAAGAAATTTGAAAGTGTCTCCGCTAATTGCAAGAATTTCGTCACGCAAATCAGAAACGGCAACTTTATCAATACCACGTTTCTGTTTAACCGCATCAACAATGCCAAGGAATGTGTTCTTTGACATTTTAATCATGGCATTAGCCATTAGAACACACCCCCTTCCACATTCAGAGAATCGAGTTTAGCAAACTGTCTGCCAAGAGAAGTGTTAGCATAGTAGACAAACTCTTTTGAAATATCGTTTCCATCTTGGTCTGTGATTGAGATATTCGTTGTCGAATCATACGTTGATAACTCACGAAGAATCATCAATGCTTCTGATGGAATAGGTACGATTTCTGGAGTTTTAGCTATTCCAACAACAACACAATCGTTTCCAACAATTCCATTAATCTGTTCTGAAGAAACACCATCTGTTCTTTGTACTCTGATATTGTATCTATCTCCACTTGCTCCAATAGTATACATATTATCGTCTTTCATAGAACCTTCTTGGTTATATCCAAAGTTGTTATCTTCTGAAACAGCATAAAACTTGTTACAATATCCAATGCTTGCGCTGAAAGGTGTGTTTCCAACATTGATTGAATAATGACCAAATCCTATTTCATCCCAATAACCATTTGGCACATTAGCTTTTGCAATGTTGTATCTAATAACCCCTTCTTCAACATCAAGCACATCGGCAACATCCCCGATTTTGTGGAGAGGTCTTGGCAAGCTGATTGTGTGCGTTTGGGATTTGTATGGCTCGTAAGTTAAATCTGTAACTGATGAATAACTAATCATTGGATAGATTTTAACATTGTCATATCTTATTCCACCAATAGCATACAATTCAACTTCCAACATACTGTTTTCTTCTGTCATAGTAAATGAATCATTGACATTTACTACTTTTACAAAATCACCAGTGTTTGTTCTTAAAACACTTGCAAGCAATGAGTTATTTTCTTTTTCACATAATACAAAACTTCCAATTTTGTCATTAATTACTTTAAAAATATACTCAACATTTGTTGTTGGTGTACCATTTACATTTATATACTGTAACACACCATTTTCGTAATAAGGTGTAAAAGTAACACCACTTATTGTTCTTGGTTCTAATCCATCGCATTTCAACAAATTTTTCCCATTAACATCAACCTTAATCTTCTCAACACTCTTAATTTCCTGTGGAAACTGTGGATTTGGGGAAGGTATTCCACCAACATAGGGTTCAAAATCAGTTGCTTCTGTTCCTTCTTCAATTTGTGGATATATTCTATAATCATTAAAAACAGTTCCTGCATTAGGAACATACAAAACAAAACCACAACTTCCACCATTGTTTCTTGTATCCACATAGTCCATAGCAGAATAAAAACCATCTCCACAGAATGTACCGCTAAATACAATAAATCCACCAACTCCTGTTGTTTTTCTTGAGAATGTATAACTTTTTCCTATTGGCAATTCAAAGTCTTGTGTAACATTACATATAGTTCCAATAAATGCTGTGCCATTAATAACAATTGCACCATTTTCCAATGTGAAAACTAAACCATTCTCTTCGTGTGGGAAAAATGAATTGCTTATTTCAAACAAATTCTTGCCACTAAATCTCTTCTGACTTGTGTTTCCTTCAAGCTTCAAATCGTGTATCAAACCTTCTGCACTGTCGGTTATTGGCGAAGTTGTGAATTGATGCTGAATAACCATGCTGTTCTGCAAGTTCTCAATATCACTCTTAACAGCACTGTCATCATAATTGTGGACTTCTGCCAAACGTGAAATTTCACTGTCAGAAATCAAACTCTTACCTTCAACCTTGCTGACCTTGTTCCCAACCTCGCTTGCTAAATTGCTGATTGCTTCTGCGTTGGTAGATATGTCCTCGGCATTCTTTTGAATGGCACTGTTCATAGCAGAAGCATCTTCGGCATGAGAAGAAATCCAATCTGAAATCTCTTTCAATGTATCGAAACTTTCGGGTGCATCAGCAACGATTTTTGCTACTTCATCACTAACTGGGGTTGGGGGGCGTGGGGGGGCTGTTCCGTTCGATACATCAATTGCATTCTTGTTGGTGGTAATTTGCTGAAGTTCTGTATCAGTAGGAAGTCTCTTGCCACCTTCTTTCTTGACATATCCACCTAGGTCGATTGTTACTGTCTTATCTATAATAGGAAGGAACTCTGAATCTACAATGATATTTTCAATAGCATTCTCAGCATCACGACCTGGATCTCCTTTATCTCCTTTAGGGCCTTTCAATCCTTCAAGTTGTGCAGGTGTGAAATCTTCATATCTGAATGCTTCGCCTTTTTCGCCCTTAAGAGCTTCGAGTTGTTCTGGAGTGAAATCATCGTAAGTAAAAGGGAAACCTCTAGGACCTTCGGGACCAACAAATTCTTCCTTGTGTTCCTCAATGAAGTCACGAACAGTGCCTTCGATAACTTCGTCTTTAACAGTTAACTCAGCAAGAACAATTCCATTTTCAAACTTAAATTCAATGTCTTGCAAATGCGTAATCTTGCTAGAAGGATTGTTGCCACTGATAATTTCAGTAGCAATAGTTGCATCCATGAACCAATCGTCCATGATGCTTTTTACAACAGAACCATTTCTGTAATTAATCTGTGCTTCAGACTTAACAAAATACCCAGATTGAGCAGCTAGGTCATCTGTATCTTCCTGTTTTAAAGGAACAATAAATTTGCCATCTTGATAGCTTACTTCCTCTGGGTATCGTTTCTGAATTAACTTTTTACCTAAAAAGCTAATAATAGCACTATCTACCAAGTCGATTTCAATGTTATCGCACTTGATAAAAATTAAGTAGTTTGCACCACTTTTCATTATTTATACCTCCTTGATTAAGTAGGATATTGTGTAGCACTAGCTTGTGTGAACTCATATGATGTAAAGTGATTACTTGTATCAAATACAACGTATCTAGGTCCGCTTGTGAAATAAACCCAATATCGTCCACCACTACCTGTTTTAACGCCACTTACAAAAACAGCAGAATTGGAAGCAGAACCAGAAGGTTTATAAAGAACTCTTGCATGAACTGATTGATAGTCAGCTAAGTCATTCTGCATTGCAATCAATGCTTCTTGCCATGTTGTTCTTTCTGAATCATAAGTACCAACAAGCTGTCTTGTTTCAATTCTGTTGATTTCATCAGCACAATCTTTAATTCCTTTATCCATCTGATTCATGTTAGTTGGATTAATGTACTTAGATGTTGTCCAACTCACTCTTGTATAATCTACTGACATGATTTTTCCTCCTGTTCTTTATTTTTTTCCTCTGCTTCTTTTCGCTCGATTAATTCGGCATTTACTTCCTCGTTAGCTTGAATTTCAATATCTTTAGTGATACTCTGCAAAACCATTTTCTTTGCTTCAGCAGGTAACTCTGAATCTCTTACAAAATTTCTAATCGTAACATCAAATGCCCTAATATCTAAACTTGTCATATAACTCTCCTTATGATAATCCTAGTAGTCTATACTCATGACCACCAATATTTACCCTTTGCAAACCTAATTGCTTATATCCTTCTTCTCCTAAATAATAAACATATGCTGATGTTTGTATTTTTCCAACAGATATTGTACCCTGTGTAGCATTATTAAGAGTTGATGTCAATTTAGTAAAAGTAAGGTCTGCAACTCGCATAATATCAGCGGATATATAATTTGCTTTAATTTTTCCACTTGATATATTATCAGCATTTATATTTGTAATATTAACACTATTTCCGCTAATGGTTCCTGAAATTTTAACATTTCCTGCAATCTTCAACGTACCTGTAGTTATATTTGAAGCATTTAGATTCTCGAATTTACCATCAACTGCTTCCAATTCTGTTGTTGTAATGTAATCAGCTTCAATATTTTCAATTCTTGCATTTGTAGCGTCCAAATCTGCTGTTTTTATATAATCAGTTTCAATGTTTTCAATTCTTGCATTTGTAACATTCAACTGAGATATAGTAGCTTTTGTTGCAACCAAAGAATTTACTGTTGCGATTTTTGCATTCAATTCTGAAATATCAGCTTTTTCAGAAACCAAGGTTTTAATATTACCAACCTCTGTGTTTAATGTAGTAATATCTGCTTTTTCTGCTATCAAATCTCGGATATTTGCCGTTTGTGCATTAAATTCTGTGGTAGTGGTATATCCTTCAACATTAATTCCACTATCATTACACTCAAAAACCATTTTATTATTTGAATACAAACGGAATCCATCAACTTTTAAAGACCATGAAAATGATTTTTTGTTTCCGCCTTCTTCTTTAACAACAGAACCTTTCAACTCGTCATAGTTGACTTGCAGACTACCAACCTGTTTATCCAAGTCATCAATTTGCTTGGAAACATCTAACGTAATTGAATCAGCTAACTGTTTGATTCTTGATTCAAACGTAGTAGTTGTAATAGCATTTTTTTCAACTCTTTTAACATCTAATGTGATGCCTTCCAAATCAATCTGCAAACTTGCTAACTGTTCAAGGATATAACCATATTCGCTATCAGCTATAGGCTGCCAAGACCATCTAAGGTCTAGCTGAGTTTTTGTTTCGTCCTCAGTAAATCTGAATGCCTGATGCGTTTTAGTGTTGAAAGCAACAGACCTAGCATTCTTCGCATATGATTCCTGTGTATACTCAAATCTTAAATCATCACACTTTAGTGTGCCATTACAAGGAATTGAATAGGTAAAATCCCATGCAGGATAATTCTTAAGTGTAGGATTAGACGATACATTGTATGTAGCTATTTCGCCATCAATTTCTTCTTGAATCCTACTTACTTCCAAA
>JAKSVJ010000075.1 GCA_024408015.1 Clostridia bacterium | reverse complement strand
GGAACCTTTGTGATATTTTTTGCTACCTTCAAAAAGAATTGGCTCTTCGTCTGATTCAACAATTGTTGCTGTTTCTTTAATACCATTGATTAAATAATCAATTGAAGATCTATCATCTTTTTCTGTTGTGCATAGACCAAATTTTCCGTTATATACACCTCTTGCGAGTATTCCTGTTTTTGAGGAACTTGAATAGTTATCAATTTCACCTTTGAAGAGCGAAATTGAGAAAGAAGAAGATTTAGAATATGATATTTCACATTCTGTTATTCCTGATTCTGTTGCTTTAGTGAAAAACTTCTTAAAATTCATCGATAGAACCTCCTCTTCCTCCAACTACTATTTCGTTAACTCTAATTGTTGGCTGACCAACATTTACAGGGATGCTACCACTTCTTGAACCACACATACCTTGACCAAATGCCAAGTCATTTCCGACCATGTCTATGTGTTTGAGAATATCTCTAGCATTACCAACAAGTGTTGCACCTCTTACTGGAGCTACAATCTTACCATCTTTTACTATATATGCTTCGCTACAACCAAAGTTAAAATCACCTGTTGCAGGGTTAACACTACCACCATTAAATGTTACCATGTAGATAGCGAGTTTTGTGTTTGCAATAATTTCTTCAGGAGTATTTTTACCTGGAGCGATGTATGTATTACCCATTCTTGATGTAGGCTCGTTTTTGTATGATTGGCGGCGTGATGCACCATTGCCTTTTTCATTCATTCTACGACCATTGAAATTATCAACAAGGTAACCAACGAGCTTACCATTTTTGATAAGGCAGTTCTTCTTTGGAACAACACCTTCGTCATCAATGTCATATGATCCCCATTCACCAGGAATTGTTGCGTCGTCATAAGCACTAACAATCTTGTTTGCTATCATTGTACCTTTCTTGCCTGAGAATACAGAAAGACCTTTTGCAACAGATGTAGCCTCAAGTTGGTGACCGCAAGCTTCATGGAAGATAACGCCACCCCAACCATTACCAATGATAACAGGGAATCTACCGGCTGGGCATTCTTTAGCACCAAGCATAAGAATTACTTTTTCGGCGTGATTTTTGCAAATCTTGTTTATATCAAGAGTATCTGTGAAGAATTTCCAACCACTAGATGTACCAGGGCCATCGAAACGAGTTTCAATCTTACCATTTTCGCTAGCTACTGAACTTAGGTTGAGTCTTGAATACTCTGTGAATTTATCAAAGTATACACCATCACTGTTATATACAGTAACACTTCTATCTCTAATAGAAAAACCACCTGTAACTCTTATG
Organism: Clostridia bacterium; assembly: GCA_024408015.1. GTDB lineage: Bacteria > Bacillota > Clostridia > Oscillospirales > CAG-272 > RGIG6816. Next base: position 5,111 of record JAKSVJ010000075.1, on the reverse strand, counting down.
ATTCTTTGATCATAGTCTTTTATTGATTTAAGTGCGCTTCTAACATATTCAATAATAGTTTCATTTGGAACATCTTTTGAATAAGTTTCAACAATATTTTTCTTCTTGTATGATTTCTTTTTGAAGCTTGTTACGTCTTCGATGCATGTTTTGTCATCAAAAGAAGCACGTAAGTCTTCAACGAGTTTTGTGAGTCCGCTTTTTGAAATATCATTTGTATATCCATATACGCTGCGGAAGTTTTTTAGTAATCTAACACCAACGCCATATTCAATGTTTTCTGTTACAGAATCAAGTCTAAGATTCTCGAAAGAGAAGTTCTTTGATGATGTTTCTTCACAGAACAATTCAACGAAATCAGCGCCAGTTGCCGAGCCGAGATTTATAATCTCTTTTGCAAGTGTTTTGCTAAGCATTTGTTTATCCTCCTAATTAATTACTAACCAAAAATATTATACCGAAAAATACAATATTTTCAATGTTTTTATTGCTGTTTTAGACATTTGATTAATACAATTTAAAAAACAAGAGTGGAAGAAGAAAACTCCCACTCTGTAGTAAATTAATCATTTTTTACGTATTTAAAATATTCATATTTTGGATGAGATTCAACTTCATTTTTCATAGATGAATATATTTCATCCCTTAGTTTCATTCTAGCCTTTCTTGCATCAATGGCTTTATCGGGGTAAAAAGGGCCATTTATGTATGATGTTACTTTAGGTCTTTTTATGAATTTGCATTTTCTCTTTTCATAGATGTTTGTCATAGTAAAGCATGGCGCATTTAATTGAACAGGATATTCCATGGATATATCTTTAAACGGACGAATATCAGTATAATATGGCCATATGTGTGCCTCTGGATAAATGATAATTGTTTGTTTTTCTTTTATTCTTTGCTCAATTGCGTTACTGAATTTTTTGTAACCTTTCAGACTTGTGAATGTTGGAATAGCTCCAAACATTGTAACTATGTTTTTTATGCAAGGGATAGATAATGCATCAGGGTGACAAATAATGAAATCTTTTTTTGGATAAGTCAACATTGTAGGACAAAATGAATCAAGTAAAGCATTTGTGTGGTTAATGTAAACAAAGTAACCACTTTTTCTTGCTTCCTTTAGCTTTTCTTTTCCTATAAATTTTTGACAATAGAATAACTTGGTGAATACTGTTACAAGCGGTCTTGCGATAAGCTCATAAAGGAAAAATTCAACACAAAGCCAAATAGGATTTTTATGTATGTATTTGTAATTATCACTCAGTTTTTTTGTTATGATATTGTTTTGAGCGAAATCGTCATTTAAATCATCAAAGTAGTATATTACTTTTTTTGGTATTTTATTATTTGACATTTTTATGCTTCCTTGCTAATTGCACATGTTAGCATTTCTCTCATGCTCTTCATGCATTCATCTTGTTTTAATGCAATAGTGCTATTTAGGTAATATTGTGAGTATTCTTTCTTCAATTGCTCATTCTCTATCCAAAAGTCAATCTTGTTTGCAAGATCGTTAGAATCGTTGTTCTCAAACAAGCATCTATCATCTTTTGCGAAATATTTGGTGGCACAGCGAGGAGAATTTGATATAACCGGAACAAGGCCACAACTTATAGCTTCAAGGCAAGAGATGGCTTCTATTTCGATCTCAGCCGGGTGACAATATAAATCACAATAATTAATTACATTTGCAAGTTCACTTCTTGTGTAGAACTTCATTATTGGCTCATTTATTTTAAGTTTTTTTACTTGTCTTAGAATTTCGTCTTTACGTGGGCCTTCTCCAGCAAATATGAGTTGTATTTTGTCTTTGTATTTGCTTTTGCTAACAGCATCAATAAGAATTCTATGAGATTTTTCTTTTGAGTATCTACCAATGAAAAGAATGCAGAACTTGTCTCTTAGTTCTTCAGGCTTTTCGATGATTTTATGGCTATAGGCTTCATTGACACCATTGGATATCACATGAGCTGGAGTGGAATGCTTTACTTCTTTTTCAAAGAGGTCTTTTATAAATTCTGTAGGGTAGTGGATTGCATCAACATATTTATAAAAACCATTATAAAAATTGTTGTAAACAATGTGATTAACAAGGTTTGAATTCATCATCATAATGTGACTTGTGAAATTCTCTGCTTGGCAATGAAATCCTGCTGTAACGGGAATCCCTAACCTATTGGCTTCTCTTACAGCGCATCTTCCGAGCATAAATGGCATCATAACGTGAACAACATCGCTTCCTTTAATAGCTTCATCTATGGAAACCTTATCTGGTTTTGCTAGAGTGACGTTGTTCTTCTCGACGAGCTTATTGATGAAATATCCAAGATTAATTGTATCAACGATATAATAATTCTCAAGGTCCTTTTTGTCTTTGTCACAACAAACGACCTTAACTTCATCGCCACACTTTTTTAGGTACCTAACCAAATTCATGCAAGCTACTGTTGTTCCGTTGTTCTCTGGACCCAATACGTCAGCTACTACTGTTACTTTCATTTTTGTATTTCTCCAATTGACAATTATATGTGTTTGTATTACAATTTAGATTGTACATATATGTAGTATGTGTATAAATAAACTAGCGGTTTTTCCGCTCTACACAACATAGAATGTGATGTAAACTGAGAGTAGAGTGTATCTCTACGGTTGGTTTACTTGGTCTTTTGAGGAAAATGAGCGAGATAAGAGAGAATATTTCAAAAAATATTTTAGAATTGAGAAAGAAAAACAACATAACTCAGATTGAACTAGCTGAACGTTTGAATTATACAGATAAGGCAGTGTCAAAGTGGGAAAGAGGAGAGTCTATCCCTGATGTTGAAATTCTTTATCAAATGTCAAAAATGTTCAATGTAACTGTTGATTACTTTTTTCAAGATCCGATGAGTATAGATGAGAAGAAAGAGTATTCAACAAAAAGATTTACTGCACCAAAAATCATTCAACTTTGCCTTTGGGTTATGTTCGTATGGTTTGTTGGAACTGTTATTTTTGTATATAATGCAATTTATGGCAAGGACATGACAGGCTTATGGATATGTTTTGTATGGCCACTTCCAATTAGCTTTGCTATCTCTGTTATTTATTGTGTTTATTATAAAATCAATTATATTATTCCTGTATTTTTATCAGCCGGATTATGGTCTTCTTTGTCGGCAATTTATTTGCAATGTCTTATTTTAAATGAAAATATTTGGCTAATTTTTATTCTTGGAATACCGCTACAGATAATTATTATCTTAGCTTATTGGTTGAAGAAAGAAAATTAGGAGGTTAAGTTATGAAAATGTCTCTACACACATGTGGTTACACTCACCACTTTATGCTTGATTTATGTGAATGCATAGATTATTATGCAGACCTTGGTTATCAAGCACTTGACTTGTCTATTGATGCTTCTGTTCCAGGCATGACCGAATATAGAATGGTTAATGAGGATAATTGGAAGCCAATTGCAATGAGAGTAAAGGCCAAAATGCAACAAAGAGGCTTAGTATTCTGCCAAGCTCATTCTCCAATAGTAGCTTATGCACCAGCAAGTGAAGTTGATGATAAGAAACTAATTAGATGCATTGAGATTTGTAGTTTTTTTGGTATCAAATCTTTGGTTGTTCACATGCTTCATGTTCATGGTTGTACACCAGAATCTTTTGTGAAGACTAATGTTGAATACTATTCGAAGTTTTTACCATATCTCGACGAATATAACGTTGATATTTGTTTTGAAAACTATGGATATTGGGGAGAAGCTGATTGCTATTGCTTTAGTGCAGATGAACTACTTAAAGTTATTAATACTATGAATCATCCACATATCCACGCTTGTTGGGATACAGGACATGGCAATATCACAAGACAATTGCAATACGAAAGTGTTGTTAAACTTGGTGATCATTTAAGAGCAGTTCATGTACAAGATAACTTATATCCAATTAAAGAACCAGACGGAAAGTTTACTCCAGATATGCATATGATTCCTTTGTTTGGAAATGTAAACTTTGATGGATTCATTCAAGGTCTTATCGATATAGGATACAAGGGTGGATTCTCTATGGAATCTGACATTCCAAATAGAAGAGGACATGTTGATTTTATAAGAAATGGTTCTTCCCAACTTTTACTAAAACCTATTCCATTTAAACTTAGAAAAATGGCTGATGAATTACAAGCAGAAACAGGAAAGTTTATGCTACAAATGTATGGTTTATGGGAAGGAAAGGATTAAATTATGGTTTTAAAGAAAATTAACGCAGCATTGGGTATGGTATCAACATTGCTTTTCATTGAACATCTAGTTTCAGGTAGCATTTTAGTTATCACAGATAGCCTTGAAAAAAATGTTCCAATTCCTGCTATTGTTTTAGCAGTGTTACTTGGTATTCACGCAATTTTGAGTATTTGTATGATTACAATTAATACAGATGCAACAGCAATCAAATATCCTAGCAGCAACGCAGAAACAATTGTTCAAAGAGTATCAGGATTCTTACTACTTATCATAATGTTTGGCCACATTATGACAGCTATTAATCTTGGCGCAAGCAAAGGCGTTTCAATTGCATTTGCTATTCTTTTGTCTTTAACTGCTATATGCGGTGGTGCTCATTTTGGAGTATCAGTTCCAAGAGCTTTAATGACATTGGGCGCTGTTAAATCAGAAAAAGCATTTAAGAGAGTACACGTAGTTTCAACAGCGCTTGAAATTGTTCTCGATGTAGTTGCTGTAGTTGCTACAATAATGATGATCGTTCGTTTATAATGAGAAAAGTATTAGTTATTGGAAGCGGTATATCCGGCTTAACAACAGCTATAGAATGTGCGAAAAACGGGGATAGTGTCATCCTCGTTTCTCCTTTTATATCAGAAAGGGCACAGTCTGTTATGGCTGCTGGTGGAATAAACTCAGTTTTACAAAATTCAGAAGATACTATCCAAAAACACATAGAGGACACATTAAAAGGCGGAGCAAATATTGCCGGAGAAGAGACAGTTTCAGGACTTTGTAATGACGCTGTTGAAATACTCAAGTGGTTAGATAGCATCGGAGTTATGTTCAATAGAGAATCTGATGGCACTATTTCTAGAAGAGCTTTTGGTGGACAAAG
>JAKSVJ010000074.1 GCA_024408015.1 Clostridia bacterium | reverse complement strand
GTTCAAATCTTCCACCCAGAATACGACGTTCCAGGTGTAGGTAAACTTATCATGGAAAGCATGATGCTAAAACAACAGGGCAAGATGGCTGAATCAGATGAAGTTGCAAAGAAAGCTTATGCAAAACTTCACCACGACATGCAGTTCTTTGTTACTGAGGCAACTGTTGATCAGCTCAATGCTATAAAGACAGCAATGGTTGAAAGTGCTAAACGTGCAAATGTTGCGGGTGTTGACGCTATTGAAGTTCACGGTGATAGACTTGTTGGTTCACTTTGTTCAACAATTCTTAATCATAGAACTGACGAATATGGCGGTGCTTTTGAAAACCGTATCCGTTTTGCACTTGAATTTGTAAAGGCTTTGAAAGAAGCTGTACCTGAAATGATTATTGACTATAAATTACCTGTCGTAACACCAGATGGTGCTGGACTTAGAGGTAAGGGTGGTCTTGAATTCGATGAAGCCGTTAAGTTCGCAAAACTTCTCGAAGAAGCTGGCGTTGATATGCTTCATGTAGCTCAGGCTAACCATACAGGCAATATGAATGATACAATTCCTGCAATGGGCACAAGAGAATATGGATTTATGGCATATTGTTCAGAAGCAATTAAAAAGATTGTTTCAATTCCAGTATGCGTAGTTGGCAGAATTGTTACTAAAGAATCAGCTGAAGCTCTCATCGCAGGTGGAAAATGCGATATAGTTGCATTTGGTAGAACACTTCTTGCAGACCCTGATTATCCAAATAAGGTTGCTTCAGGCGAACCAATCAGATATTGTATGAGTTGCAACAAAGGTTGTACAGATAGTATCACAAGCCGCTCATATTGTCAGTGCGTACTTAATGCTGAGAATGGTGCAGAATACAAGAGAGTTATCACTAAAGCTGAAACAACAAAGAAAGTTGCAGTTGTTGGTGGCGGTGTCGCTGGTATGGAAGCTGCTCGTGTTGCTGCTCTTAAAGGACACAAGGTAACATTGTTTGAAAAATCATATAAGCTTGGTGGTCAGATTAATATCGCATCAGTACCTCCAAGAAAGAGTGAAATGCTCCGTTCAGTTCTATTCTTTGAAGCTGAACTTCCAAGACTTGGTGTTGAAATCAAACTTGGTTGTGAACCAACAATTGAAACTCTTAACACATATGATAATGTAATTGTTGCATGTGGTGCTTCAAATATCACAATTAAGGTTCCAGGTTACGACAATTCAAACGTTGTAAGCGCATGGGATGTGCTTGCATCAAAAGCTATTCCATTTGGAAAAGTTGCTGTAATCGGTGGTGGTCTTGTGGGCGCTGAAACAGCTGAATATCTTGCAAATAAAGGCTGTCAGGTAAGCATTGTTGAAATGCTTCCAGATATTGCAAAAGGTGAAAGCTCAACAGTTCTTCCTTCAATGAAGGCAGACTTTGCTGCACATGGTGTTAAGGAATACGTTAACACAAAGCTTTGCGAAATCAAATGTGACGCTATTGTTTGTGAAGACACAGTTAAGAACGAAACCGTTGAGATTCCAGTTGACTTCGTTGTAATGGCTGTAGGTGCTAAGAAAAATGAATATTCAGTTGAAGGTTTGAACGTTCCAGTAGCTTATGTTGGTGACTGTATCGACAGAGCTGCAGACATTTCAAATGCCATTAGAACTGCTTATGATGCTGCTAATGCAATCTAATTTGTGTAGTTAATATCAAACTCAAAATTATACCCTTGGACTCAAAAATCCAAGGGTATTTTGTTGCTTTTTAAATATATAACTAGTATAATAACAATACTAGGGAAATAATAAAAATTGGGCCAATATACCAACCACACAAAAGCCAATAAGCAATTTAGATTGTTTGTTTGGATGGTATTAGTTGATGAATTATTAGATATATCTACAGCTTTGACAATTGAGCATTCTACAAATATTCCCGACTTTTTAAACCTCTTATTGAATACTCTATATTTCTTGTTTGCAAACATATGTGAACTTGTTGCAATCATGTATGTAATTGAATGTATTGGTGTCAAAAAGAAAGCATTTAAAATATTTCCAACTGTCTTCATTCTTTTGAACGCAACAATGTTAGTAATAAATGCATTTACTGGCACTTTGTTCTCGTTTGTTAATCATGAATACGTGCGTGGTCCATTATTTATTGCGAACTACCTTGTACCGACTCTTTGCATACTATACTTTGTAGCACTCACATTGATATTTAGCAAAAATTTGAACAGAAGGCAGATCACAGCAAACTTATTGTTGGCAGTTGTTGTAATTACATGCACAGTAATTCAAATGTTCTTCTTCCCAGATATTCTTCTTATTATGTTTGGCTTCTCAATAGCAGATTTGTTACTTTTGTTCTCTCTTGAAACACCTGACTACCAGGAACTAGAATATTTGAGAAAAAATCTTGAAAATGAAGTTAAGCGTCAAACAGAGGTCATTTACAAAAAAGAGCTTGAAATTTCAAAGTTATCTCTTGAGATAGTTAGAGCTTTGGCTGATGCAATTGATGCAAAAGATGAATATACTAAGGGACATTCTGCAAGAGTTGCCCAATATTCAGTTAAATTGGCTGAAAAAATTGGCATGAGCGACGATGATATAAGTAGACTTAGATACATCGCTGTTTTACATGATGTTGGTAAAATTGGCATTCCAGATATAGTTTTGAATAAACCAGGAAGACTAACAGAAGAAGAATTCCAGATTATTAAGTCTCATACGACGATCGGTTTTGATATTTTGAAGAACATTACAACTCTTGAAGAAGTTGACTATATAGCTCAGAGTCACCACGAAAGATTTGATGGCTCAGGATATCCTCTTGGACTAAAGGGTACTGATATACCATTCATGTCAAGAATTATTAGCATAGCCGATTCATATGACGCAATGTCAACAAATAGAGTATATAGAGATTCATTATCTAGAGAAGTAATTAGAGAAGAGCTTATAAAGGGTAAAGGAACACAATTTGACCCAGCGCTTGTTGATGAATTTCTTGAGTTATTTGACAACATGCTGTTAAATGATATTGATGAAACAATAAGCATTTCGCTTGATAAAATTCAATAATTTGGAGATCATAATGGGTGAAATAAAAAAAGTATCATTTGAAGAAGCCAAGAAGATAATGGATGAAAACCCAACATTTGTTATGATTGACGTTAGAGATGAGGCGGAGTTCATTTCAGGCCACGCATCAGATGCCATATTGCTTCCTTTAGATGAAATAACTCCAGAATCAGTTGATTTTGAAGTTGGAAATAAAGAGACACCCATTCTTGTATATTGTAAAAGTGGGGAAAGGTCTCACAAAGCAGCCTTGCTTATCAGTTCATATGGATACACAAAAGTATATGACATTGGAAGCCTTATAGGTTGGCCATACGGCATGCTATAAAAGATAGGAATTAATAATGACAAAATTAAAAGAAATATTGCCATTCAATCCTTTGCTACTAATTGTGGTAGCAGTGGTTGCATTTGCGGTGTCATTTTTCACCACACCTCTAATGAAAAGAATAGCAATAAAAAAGAATGTAGTTGATATCCCGGATGGAAAAAGAAAATTGCAAAGTTCTCCAGTTCCATATTTGGGTGGTGTTGCAATTGCACTTTCGTTTTTATTATCAACTATTCCTTTGTGGTTCTCAAATAATGGGATTCCAAAGATTTATGTAATAGTGGTAATTGGTTTTGTTCTAACAGCTGTTGTTGGCTTGATAGACGACATTAAAGAATTAAAACCAGTAATAAAATTTATATGTCAAATCGTCATATCAACTTTGACAGCCGTGTTTGGCGGAGCTATAGAACATGTCCAATTTTTCGGACACTATATAAAGCTTGGTATATTCGCAATTCCGATTACAGTTTTGTGGATAACACTTATTATCAATGCCGTTAATATGATAGATGGACTCGATGGCCTCGCTAGTGGTACATCAACATTTTCATTGATTACAATGATTGTTGCAGCCTTTATTCTTGGTGACGGATTAAGCTTGGCTATCAGTGTGGCACTTTGCTTTGCTATAGTTGGATTCTTACCATATAATTTCCCACCAGCAAAAATATTCTTGGGAGATTGTGGTGCACTTTCTATAGGATATGTGATGGGATGCCTTTCAGTTTATGGTCTATTTAAGGGACCAGCATTAATATCAGTTATAGTTCCTGCGCTAATCTTGGGACTTCCTGTATCTGACGCAGTAGAATTATTCTTTGCAAGATTATTAAAAGGCAAACACCCATTCTCAGCTGATAGACAACATATACACTTTATGATGATTGATAGTGGCTTTAGTGTAAAACAATCAATGCTCATTCTATATGCAATTACCATTGCTTTTTGCATAGCAGCTATAGTGTATATATGGGATAAAGCAATTGCTATTGTGATTGCAGCAGTGGCATTTGGAATTTATGCTTTGCTAAAAATGTTACCTAAAAAATTCAAAAAATAAACACAAAAAATGGAGGGCTATAAATGAAAAAAGATGCATCTGGCATAAAGTCATTATTATCTGTTATTTCTATTCTTGTGGCCTTTCTATTTGTTTGCTTTGCGGTAATTACAGTGCTTATTAGCACAGGAGTCATGAACATAGACTGGATTCTTGGAAAAAGAACAAATGGTAACGATACACCTCCAGGAAATCCACCAACAACATTAATAACAGATGAAGATTTGGTTAATTTGGATGAGGCAAAAATAAGACAAGTTTTATCCGAAATACCGTTCTACGAAACATTCTACGCAAGAGTGGTTTCAAACTATGTGGGTAATTTCAACTCAAGCGGTGATGAAACTTACTTAAGATATGACATGTACGATGTTTTCAAGTGGAAAAACAAATATAAGATTGTAAAATACAACAGATTTCAAGAAGTAATTAGTACAGAGATTTGTGATGGAATACACATAATGGTTGAAGATAGTGTTGCAGACGATGTGAACTATTTTTCAAAGGGTGAACAAGACACATTTATGCTACATTCACCAATACCAGATTTCTCAATTTTTAAAACTGAAGAATATAAAATAATCTCATACAAAATAGAAGATGATGTATTGATTGTTGTTTGTCAAATGGACAATATGAAACTCGAGGACACCATTAGTATTAACATGAAAGATGGTATGATACTTGGTTTTGATACAGTTTCTGATTTCGGAAATGGAAGTTATTCATACAGTTATTCAGTCGGAAACTACACAATAGGTTCAAATAACGGACAAAAATATACTGATTCTGATTTTCAAATAAGGTGATAAATGGAATACATGCCAAATTCAAACAAAAAGGGAATAATAACAGCTGCAGCTTTATTGCTTCTATCAATCATAGTTAGTGCATCGTCAAGTGTTATTCCTCTTTATGCAATATATTTTAATATAGCTTCATATGTCATTTTGATTGCCGCTTTATATATAACATTGCGTTTTTGTATATCAAAATATGTATACGAATTAAAAGACACAACTCTTTGCGTGTACAAGATAACTGGACAAAAAAGAGAAGGTGTTGCAGCTATTGACCTTGTAACAGGTAAAGGTTGTGTAAAAAAGCCTAAAACAAGAGATGAAAAAGAAGCATATAATAAGAAGTTCGGAAGAACAGATCTTCGCATGAATTACTGCAGGAACTTTCGCGCAAACAAATATATTTATGTTACTGAATTTAATGGAAAATTGTACGAAATATATCTAGAAATAAACGAAGAATTCTCAAACGCATTAAACCAAAAGGTTCTTGATGTGAAAGCAAAAATGGTCGATGACGAGTAATTAATTTTTGAATAAATTTCACACAAAACACTTGCAAAATACAACAACATACAATATACTATCACTTGCCTATATAGGCATCATTTTTCGGAGGGAAAGACATGTTAGACACATTAAAGAAAATTATTTCAAGACAACTAGGAATTGAAGAAGACGACATCACAGTGGAGACAAGAATAATGGACGACCTTGGTGCGGATTCTTTAGACATCGTAGAAATGGTGATGGGCATTGAGGAAGAAACAGGAGTATCAATTCCTGATGAAGTAGTAGCAACATTTGAAACTGTTGGCGACGTACTCAACTACATTGAAAACGCAGAAGCTTAATGGGTGATTAATGGCAAAGGTTCTTTTTGACACAGACAAAGTAACTAGCATGATTGCTCGTATCGCTCACGAAATAGTTGAGCGTAATGATAACATCACTGATGTGGTGCTTGTAGGTGTTGGTAGTCGAATTGAGATTTGGGATAAGGACAAATACGAAGCAATTACTGCGGATGAAAACATGGATGACATTTCCGGTGCGATGGAAGCTTTGGGATTAACCATTTAGTGGGAGGATGGAATGGAAGAAATTAATTTCACACATTATTCTGAGCTCCGTGCGCAAACCATCGATGAGTCGACAATTAAACCG
>JAKSVJ010000073.1 GCA_024408015.1 Clostridia bacterium | reverse complement strand
ATGACACATAGAAGTTTTCAAATGCCATGAAAAGCCCAGGTTTTATTGGCATAAAAGAAATACAAGAAATATATATGCCGATGGGATTTTCAAACTTCAAAATTGAAGGTAGAGGTTTGGGAAGCGCAATGATTCTTGAGTTTCTTCTCTACTATATGGTTAAACCGGAATATCATATAAACATAAGAGAAGAAATATATCTTGATAGTTCATTGGACATATTTTAGTCACCTTGGTTTGGGATTTGTAACTCTCTAAATCAGATTCTACAAAAACTCTAATAAAGGATGAAAAAGAAATGGAAATTTCAAAAAGCAAGAAAATATCCTCTATTGTATTAAAAGCAATTGTGCTTTTGGCAGCAATATTTGGAACAATTTTAAGCGCTATAGCTGGTAGAAACAGTTTTATGGGTGGCACATTTGTGTTTATGTATTTCACCATACAATCTAATATCCTTATAGCCATAGTTGCTGCACTAGGACTATATTTTCTACTAAAGAACAAGTGCAATAAAACTTGGATAGTATTTAAGTTTGTCAGTACAATTTCGATAACTTTAACATTTGCAGTATTTTGGATTGTGCTCGCACCAGCAATGGCTGCAGCTGCTTGGACATTGCCAAATGTATTGACACACCTCATAAGCCCACTCGCAGCAATCATTGACTTGTTTGTTGTAGGTGATAACAACATGCTAAAACCTATTCATATTCTTTTCTCCCCAATTCCGCCAATACTATATGCTATATATGCTGGAATAGGATTTGCGCTTAATTGGGAATTTGCACCAGGAATTAACTATCCATACTTTTTCCTTAACTGGGGAAGCCCTCTTGGCGCGTTTGGGTTCGGAAAAGAACTACCTTTCATGGGATGCGCTTGGTGGATTCTCATTTTGCTAGTTTTCTTACTCATAACTAGTTATGTGTTCATTCTACTAATTAGACTATTTAGACGAATCTTTAAATAAGACAAGGACTATATCATTATGTTTAACTATCTATTGCCATTAGCTTTAGTGGTCCTATCAAATGTCTTTTACCACATTTGCACAAAATCAGTTCCAGATTCAATGCACCCTCTTGCTTCCCTCACTATAACCTATGCCGTCGGTGCTGTAGCTTCATTAATTCTTTATTTTGTTTTGAATAAAAATGCAAATATCGTTAATGAATACAAGCATCTCAATTGGGCACCTTGGGTTTTGGGCCTTGCAATTGTTGGTCTTGAGGTTGGATACATCTATATGTATAAATTCGGTTGGAATATAAGTACAGCTCAAATCATTCAATCCGCCGTCTTAACAATGATATTAATCTTCGTTGGTTATCTGTGCTACAAAGAATCCATTACTTGGAATAAAGTCGTGGGCATAATAGTATGCCTTGCTGGCTTAGGATTAATAAACATAAAATAATCAACACGAGGATAATTATGGGAAACAAATCAATTATTAAAGTCGACGAGAATAAGTGTATTGGATGTGCCCTTTGCATGAGCGATTGTCCAAATGGTCACTTTTTTATCAGTGAAGGTGTAGCTAAAGTTCACGATGCTGGTTGTCTTGAATGTGGACATTGCTACGCTATCTGCCCACAAAAGGCTATATCTATGGGTGGTTATGTTGAGATGGAAAATGAAGAATGCGTCTAAATGACTGAATTAGATTCAGACAAACTTCTCCAAGCTATGAAAAGCAGACGTTCTATTCGTAAGTTTAACGACAAACCAGTAGAACAAGAAAAAATTGACAAAATTCTAGAAGCTGGACGTTATTGCCCAACAGCAAAAAATGACCAAGATGTTTCATATATAATTCTCGGTTCAAAACAAAAAGAAATTGAAGAGCATTGCATGAAATTGCTCAACAAAGGTCTTAATATTGCTAAGAAAGTATCTAGTACAGTAAGAAGCCTTGATATCAAAGATGATTTCTTTTTCAAGAATGCTCCACTAGTAATAGTTGTTGTTAGCAAGAGCAAGATTAATGGTGGACTTGCTAGTTCATATATGGAACTCATGGCAGAAAGCCTTGGACTAGGAGTTCTTTATAGTGGATTCTTCCAGGCATTTGCTTCGGCAAGTGGAAAAGTCAAAAAGCTCATGAATCTACCAAAAGGTTACAAGATAATCTCTTGTCTTGTTATTGGTTACCATGACAAAAAATATTTAAGAATACCACCTAGAAAGTCTCTTCAGTCAAAAGAAAATTAAAATTAAGTGAGAAAATTATGAGTATTGTAGTATTAGGCGCAGTATTTGTTGATGTAAAGGGATACCCTTTCACAAAATATATCCCAGGAGGAAGAAACTCCGGCCGTGTAGAAATTAAACATGGTGGAGTTGCTCGTAATGTTACAGAAGACATTGCGAATGTTGAGCTAAAACCAACATTTATTAGCTTGGTTGATGACAACGGTAATGGTATCGACGTTATTGAGAAATTAAACAATCATAAAGTCAACACTAAATACATGAAGAGCCTCCCTGACGGAATGGGAACTTGGCTAGCAATATTTGATAACAATGGTGATGTTGTGTCATCAATTTCAAAAAGACCTGATCTTATGCCAATATATGACATAATTTGTGAAAAAGGTGATGAGATATTCTCTGATGCCGACAGTATCGTTTTAGAATTTGACATGGACAAAGAAATTGTAAAAAAGACAATTGAATTTGCCAAGAAATATGACAAAAAGATATTTGCTGTTATCTCTAATATGAGTATCGCTCTAGAGAGAAGAGATTTACTCAAGAATATTGATTGTATAGTATGCAATCAGCAAGAAGCTGGACTTCTCTTCTCCGAGGATTATGATGGAATAGAACCCGCAAAAATGGCAAAAATAGCCATGCAAAAAATCAATCAAGCACAAATCAAAAAAATGGTTGTCACAATGGGTGATAAAGGTGCTGTATATGCTTCCTTGGATGGAGAAAATGGAGTTTGTCCTGCCATTCAAGTTGACGTGGTTGATACAACTGGTGCGGGTGATGCATTCTTCTCTGGAGTCACAATCGGCTTAACATACAACAAAACTCTAAAAGAAGCTTGTGAAATTGGTACAAGATTAGCATCTTCTGTCATTTGTACTATGGAAAATGTTTGTCCTAGATTCATGCCAGAAGAGTTTGGAATAAAGATAAATTAAAATTTAATTATACATGTTTAAAATAGTTGACTTTTTAATATATTGCTTCTTGTGTGCGTACACACCCGGAGCAAATAACATTTTATCAATGAGCAACTCAGCAAGACTTGGCTTTAAAAAAAGTGTATCATTTAACTTTGGAATAACCGTTGGTTTTGCTATAGTCATGACAGCTTGCTCACTATTTACTACAACTTTATATTCGTTGATACCAAAAATTGAAATAGTAATAGAAATCATTGGTGCTATATATATGCTATGGCTTGCTTGGAAGATTTTTCGCAGTGGTGACAATATAAGCAGCGATGATAATAACAAAATAGGATTTTTGTCTGGAATGTTATTGCAGTTTATGAATCCAAAGATATATGTGTATTCAATAACTGCCATGTCAATTTATGTACTCCCAGTTTATAATACAGTTCCTTGGATTATATTCTTCACATTTGTCCTAACAGTAATTGGTTCTTCCGGTTCATATGTATGGGCTTTATGTGGATCAGTTTTTTGTAAAATAATATCAAAATACTCTAAAATCGTTAACACTATAATGGCACTTCTTCTTGTTTATTGTGCTGTTTCACTCTTCTTCTAAAGCAAGAACAAAAATTAAAAAATAGGAGATCAAAATGTACAAGCACAGAGTTCAATACTATGAAACCGATAAAATGGGTATAACCCACCATTCAAATTACATTCGTTGGATGGAAGAAGCTCGTGTCGACTTTTTGGAAAAGATTGGATACGGATACGATAAATTGGAAAAAGATGGAATCATATCACCAGTCGTTAATGTTAATTGCGATTACAGAAAGCCAACAACATTTGCTGACGATATTACAATAGATGTAGTTGTTGAGGAGTTTAAAGGCATCAAATTAATCATTAGATATACTATGACAAATCAAAACAATGATACTGTTTGTACTGCTCATTCCTCTCATTGCTTTGTTAATGCTGCAGGAAGACCAATACATCTTAGTAAGATGTTCCCTGATTTTGCAAAAGCATTAACAGATCTTGCGGAGACAAAATGAAATTATCAATTAAGTATTTTAACGAGTTTAATATCAATGAGTTATATGATATATTAAGAGCTCGCTCGGAAGTTTTTGTGGTTGAGCAAAAATGCATATATCAAGATCTCGATGACCTTGATAACATAAGTTATCACGTCGTGTTAAGAGATGACGATGATACACTTGTTGCATATATTAGACTATACAAAATGTCAGAACTTAAAAATACCGTAAAAATAGGAAGAGTCTTGACTACAAAAAGAGGAAAAGGCTATGGTGGACAAACATTGACCCAAGCCATAGAATTTGTCAAAACCATGCCTGATATAAACGATATATATATTGAAGCACAAACTCATGCTGTTGGATTCTACATGAAAAAAGGATTTGAGGTTATCTCTGAAGAGTTCCTTGAAGACGGCATTCCACACAAGAAAATGTGTCTTCACTTAAAATGAGGTTAACTATGATTGACGCTAAAACAATGTGCACTTGCACTGATACAAAATGCCCAAACCATCCTTCAAACCATAATCAAGGATGCACACCATGCATTGAAAAGAACTTATCACGTGGAGAAATCCCTAGTTGTTTCTTCAAAGCAACAAATAAGCCAAAAATGGGAAAAGCATATTACTTTGAAGATTTTGCAAAAACAGTATTTGGCATAGAAGATAAAGAATAAATTAATTTAGGTGTAATAATGGAAATGTTTGACATTGTCGACGAAAACGGAATTCCAACCGGTGAAATCGTCGAACGTAGTGTAGCCCATTCAAAGGGCTATAGACATAGAACTGCTCATATATGGATAGCAAGAAAAACAAATAATTCTTGGCAACTTCTATTACAAAAAAGATCACAAAACAAAGATAGCTTCCCTGGTAGATACGATACTTCATCCGCTGGTCATATTACTGCCGGCCATGAACCACTTGAATCTGCTAAGAGAGAACTCGAAGAAGAGCTCGGAATCAAAGCACTTGATGGTGATTTAGAATATGCCGACAAATTTGTCATCGATTACAGCAAAGAATTCTATGGGAAAACTTTTATTGATAAAGAGATTGCTTTCGTTTATGTCTACACTAAAGATGTAGATATTTCATCTCTCAAACTCCAAGAAGAGGAAGTTGAGTGTGTAGAATGGTTTGATGTTTCATACCTAAACGAAGTATTAAGACCACCTACGGATAAAAAGTTTTGTGTACCGATTGAAGGATTCGATATTGTAAAAACGTGGTGCGAAAAGAAGGATAATGTTTAGTTATGAGACATCACATCATCGTAAAATGGAACAACCTTGTAAATGACAAGGATTCTTTAATACCTGACATTGAAAAACTTTTTAGTGCAGCACTTGAAATAAAAGGCATTCATAGTGTAGAAATCCACAAAAATGTAATTGATAGAGCAAATCGATATGACTTGATGATTGTACTCGTCATGGAAAAATCTGCACTTGAAGAATACGACAATAGTGTCTTCCACAAAGAATGGAAAAACACGTATTCAAAATATATTGAGTCAAAAGCAATTTTTGATTGTGATTAATTAATGATAATTAGCCTTAAGGCTTTTTATAAATATTATATTTTTTAGGAGCGTCCTTTTTGATAAAGAACACAACATTGGAGATTGTAATTCGCTGAGAGGTCAGTGAATTCAATCTAAACACAACCTCTCAGCATTGCAGTCAACAATCATCAGGAGGATAAAAATGAATAAAAATGACTATATCATTAGATTAGAAAGAAAAGAAGAACAAAAAGCAGTAGAAAACATGATAAGAGATTCATTTTGGAACGTATATCGTCCAGGATGTCTTGAACATTATGTCATGCACCAAATAAGAAACCACAGCGATTTCATTCCAGAACTTAATTTTGTTATTGAAAAAGATGGCAAAATTATCCGACAAACAGTCTTTGTAAAAGCAGAGATAAAATCGGATGATGGAAAAATTATACCAATTGTCACAATGGGTCCAATTTGCATTGAAAATGAGCTAAAGCGTCATGGATATGGAAAGATTTTATTGAATCCAAATCTGATATTTGCTTACAATTATGAGTATTATTATAAGAATAAATACGTCTACTTTTGGAACAAGCATTTATTTACTTATTTCTGGTATTATTTCAGGTATTTTCCATTGGGTGGAAGATTTAAAAGGAATTATAATTTGACTGATTTTGAACCTTATATAGGCAAAATGAGTAGATATTTAGAAGCAAATTTCATATTATACTATAGAAAATTTGTATGGGTATAACACAATTGAATATTTGAAAAT
>JAKSVJ010000072.1 GCA_024408015.1 Clostridia bacterium | reverse complement strand
TTCTTGTCCATCAAATAGATACTTTAATATATTTTTTGGCTTCCAAAAACAAAAATGAATGTGATGCGATAATTAAAAGCATATCAAATGAAGCTACTATAATAGTTCACACTAAAGAATTAATCGATTATTTTTTATCAAAAGGTTACATATATAAAGGACCTTGTTACCAGGTTCTATATGACTCAAATGATCCTTTGGAATATGAAAAAAGACTTTGTATTAAACATCCTGATATGTCTGATTATGAGAAGGCTTCCAAAACATACTTCCTGTATCAAGGAGATGAATTCTTAAAAGATTTTAAATCCAAAAATTTCTTTGGAGCATATTTCGATAATAAAATAGTAGGATATATGGGAATACATTCTGATGGCTCAATGGGAATGCTACATATATTTGATGAATATCGAGGTCTTGGATATGCAATGGAACTACAAAAATTCATGATTAATCACCAATTATCAAAAGGGGAGTATGCATATGGTCAAGTTTTTATTGATAATATCGCATCAATGTCACTACAAAGAAAATTAGGAATGAAAGTATCTGATGATTACATTGGATGGATGAAAAAATAATTCCAAAAATAAAACGTCAAACAAGAAATTTAATCTTGCGTGACGTTTTTTCTTATTTTGGTCCATTAGCGTGTTTAATCATCGCTTCAAAAGTCTTATCACTTATTACGTGCTCAATTCGGCAGGCATCAGCAGATGCTGTTTCTTCATCAACTCCGAGTCTCATTATGAATTCTGTAAGAAGAATGTGTTTATGATAAACTTTTTCGGCTAGTGTGCGACCATTTTCTGTGAATGCTATATACCCATCATTGTCGGTTATAATAAGCTTGTCCTCCCTAAGTTTACCAAGGGCACGACTTACTGCTGGTTTTGAATATCCCATGTGTGCTGCAATATCAATTGCACGAACAATATTATTTTTTTTAGAAAGGATTAGTATCGTTTCAAGATACATTTCGCCTGATTCCTGTATAGACATAGTTTTCACCACCATTTTAAGATGGAAAAATAATACCATATTATAAGTGATAAATCAAGAGCAACTGGGATGTGCCTTGAATTTATATGAAAAAAATATCAAAAACCACTTGACAAGTTACCCGAAGGTAACTATACTGTATACGTAGGTTAGCAGAGGTTAACTGCTGACCATTCTTTAAAACAACGAGTTAGCCATAACTAACTACACAGAGGTGGTTATATGATGCCGTTAGCACTTGCCGTTATAGGTGAAGAGAATACAGTTAAAAAAATCGGCGGCAGCCCTGAAGTCAAGAAACATCTTGAAAATCTAGGCTTTGTTGTTGGAGGAAATGTAACCGTTATTACATCACTTGGTGGAAATGTAATCGTTAATGTAAAAGAGACGAGAGTCGCTATTAGCGAAGAAATGGCAAGAAAAATTATGGTTTGATACCGCTTTTGCGGTTTAATTCAATATTAGAAAGGATGAAACAGTATGAAAACTCTGAAAGAGGTAAAAATCGGTGAAACCGTCTGTGTTGTAAAACTTCACGGAGAAGGAGCAGTAAAAAGACGTATTATGGACATGGGTATTACAAAGGGTACTGAAGTCTTTGTGCGTAAAGTTGCACCTCTCGGTGATCCAATTGAAATCACAGTGCGTGGTTACGAGCTTTCTTTGAGATAAGCTGATGCTGAGATGATTGAAATCAATTAACGAATATTTTTTTAGCTAGGGTTAACCCAAGTTAACCGTTAGAAAGAAAGGAACTAACAATGGAAATAAGAATCGCCCTTGCGGGCAACCCAAATTGTGGTAAAACCACTTTATTCAATGCACTTACCGGTTCCAATCAATTCGTTGGAAACTGGCCAGGAGTTACCGTTGAAAAAAAGGAAGGAAAACTGAAAAAACATAATGATGTTATCATTACAGACCTTCCGGGAATTTATTCACTTTCACCTTATACACTTGAGGAGGTAGTTGCTCGTAACTATCTAATTGGAGAGCGTCCAGATGCCATTCTCAATATTATTGATGGCACTAATCTAGAACGTAACCTTTATTTGACTACTCAGCTTACTGAATTAGGAATTCCTGTAGTAATTGCTATCAATATGATGGATATTGTCAAGAAAAATGGTGATAAAATAGATACTGAAGAACTATCTCGACAACTTGGATGCAAAATCGTAGAAATCTCAGCACTTAAGGAGACTGGCATCACTGAAGCGGCAAATGAAGCAATCAAAGCTGCAAATAACACAAAAACAGTTCCAATGCACACTTTCTCCGGCACAGTAGAACATGCAATCGCACACATCGAGGAAGCTGCGGTTCATGGTATGCCTGAAGAACAGCAACGTTGGTATGCTATAAAGATATTTGAACGTGACGACAAAGTTCTTGAGAAGTTGAACATTTCAGAAGAAACGATGTCTCATATTGAAAAAGACATAAAAGCAGCTGAATCAGAAATGGATGATGATGCTGAATCTATAATCACAAATGAAAGATATTTATACATATCCTCAATATTAAAAGCCTGCTATAAAAAGAAAAGTGCAGGTAAACTTACATCTTCTGACAAAATCGATAAGATTGTAACAAACCGTTGGCTCGGTTTACCGATTTTTGCCATTATTATGTTCCTGGTATATTGGATAGCTATGGTTGGTGTTGGTGCACCAGCAACGGATTGGGCAAATGATGGATTATTCGGTGATGGCTGGCATTTGTTTGGTATTGGCTCTTCTGCTTACAATGAAGCAGCAGAGGAATATGGAAATGCTTCATTAATTATTGATGGTTATAATGCATATATCGAGGAAAACGGTACAGCGCCAACTGGTGATTTCACATATGAAATTGTAGATGATGAAACTCTTGCAGTTGAAATTGCAACTGCAACACAAGAAGACTATCAAAATGCAGTTTTAATTATTGATAAATATGGAGAAGAGCCGGATCCAGCCGACTATGGTGTTTGGGTGCCTGGTGTTCCAGTGCTTGTGGAAAACCTACTTAATGCGATGAACGTTGCGGAAGATGGAGCAGGCGCAGTTGTGCGTGGCGTTATACTTGATGGTATCGTTGCGGGTGTCGGAGCGGTTCTTGGATTCGTTCCACAAATGCTCGTATTGTTCTTAATGCTCGCGTTTCTTGAAGCTTGTGGCTATATGGCACGTATTGCATTTGTTCTTGACCGTGTGTTCCGTAAATTTGGTCTTTCTGGTAAATCATTTATTCCTATGCTTATCGGTACCGGATGCGGAATTCCAGGTATCATGGCTTCTAGAACAATAGAGAATGAGCGCGATCGTCGTATGACAATTATGACCACTACATTCATTCCATGTGGAGCAAAAGTACCATTTATCGCAATGATTGCCGGTGCGATTTTCGGTGGTTCAGCTTTGGTGGCAACATCAGCATACTTTATCGGTATGCTTGCTATCATCACCTCTGGTATTATGCTCAAAAAGACAAATATGTTTGCGGGTGATCCTGCGCCATTCGTTATGGAACTTCCTGCTTATCATCTACCTACACTTAAAAACGTTTTGCGTTCAATGTGGGAGCGTGGCTGGTCATTCATTAAAAAAGCAGGAACAATTATCATGCTATCTACTATTCTTGTCTGGTTTACAACTTATTTTGGTTTTACATCAGAAGGCTTCCGCATGCTTAGTACAGAAGAACTAGATTTATCGATTCTTGCTGCTATCGGAAGTGGCATTGCTTGGATCTTTGCGCCTCTCGGTTGGGGAACTTGGCAAGCAGCAGTTGCTTCTAGCACTGGCCTTGTTGCTAAGGAAAACATCGTTGGCACAATGGGCATTCTATATGGTGGTTCGGGTTCTGTCTATGCAACCCTTGCAGAAAACTTTACCGGAATAACGGGATATTCATTCCTTGTGTTCAACCTTCTTTGCGCACCTTGTTTCGCTGCGATAGGCGCAATCAGAAGAGAAATGAACAACGCCAAATGGACATGGTTTGCCATTGGTTACCAATGTGGATTTGCCTATGCGATTTCGCTTATGATCAACCAATTCGGAGGTTTATTCACTGGTAATGTATGTGTTCGGTGTAATAGCTGCAGCCATTGTACTCGGATTAATGGTTTGGATGTTAGTTCGTCCATATAAAGAATCAACTAAGTTAACAAAAAAAGTAAAGGTTTCGTAAAAACTGAAAGGAGTTTGCTATGATTTCTTGGATACTAAATAATATCGGAACAATTGCGGTTTCGGCTATTTTAATTGCTATTGTCATCACAGCTTTAGTGATTGTTTTAAAAGACAAAAAGAAGGGAAAATCAACTTGTGGCTGTAATTGTGCTCATTGTGCTATGGCAGGCTCCTGTCACAATTCAAAAAGATAATAATTGGAAAAATGTCATAAAAGACCCAATTTTTATTTGAAAGGACAAAAGTATGAAACAATTCATTTTTTTCGTATCCGGTATGTCCTGCGCAATGTGCGAAAATCATATTAACGATGTTATTCGCAGAACATGTGATGTTTACAGTGTAAAGTCAAGCAGAAAAAAGAATGAGACGGTAGTGAATGCCAATACACTGGATGTAAAGGCGATTATAATAGCATTGTCAGAACTTGGGTACGAAGCAAAACTTATTAAAGAAAGTGACTATGAGAAAAAATCGATTTTTCAACGCATTGGAGGATTGAAAAAGCGATAGAAAAGGATGTTTCAAGGAAATTGTATTTACGAACTATACACCTCATCATGGACAGGTTTTTGTGGATAACGATGCTTCTATGGGTTTGCAAAGAAAAATCGGCATGAATATCGCCGATGATTATATAAGTTGGTTAAGAAATTAAAAATAATGGGATGTGTTAAAATAGATATAATCAATAATCTATTTTCACATCCCATTAATTTATTTGTAGTTCATACGTTTTTTAAAAATCGTAATACTAACAAGATAATTTTGTTTGTTGTTTAAAACTGATTTAGAAGGTTGAGAGCGGTATTGTAATGATACTCAAATGTTGGGCTGAGCCATCCTCTATCATTAAAATAGTCGTGAATGCCATTAAGATTTCTTCTAATGTCATCTTCGCTATCGAAATATACTGCAGTCCACAAGAAATTCAATCTTTCTTGTAAACTATAGTCTTGAGCCTCTTCTTGACCGACAACCTCTGCAGCGTCTTCCATAAAATAGCTTATAACGTCAAGAATTTGTTGGCGAAGATCTTTCTCGCCGCCAGTAACGTTTTGTAAATCTTTATCTTTTAATAATTTCTCCATTATTTTTACCTCACCTTCGTTTGCATATATTGATACGAATAACCGAGCTTAATGGCTGCTATTATTTTAGTGTCTTAACCCAAAGAAAGATAAAAGGATAATTTTTTCTTTTATTTGTTGCTTGATTTAGTATAGTTTAGTAATCCGCCGCACAAGATTATATCTCTTTGACGTGATGTCAAGTTAATTACAAGTTTTGCAGTGTCACCTGTGTCAATATTTTTAAGAATTAGGCTGTCACTATTTTTGATGCAGTCATTGAATCCTTCAATAACGATGTTTGAACCAAGAGAGAACTTGTCATAATCAGCTTCGTTTTCAAATGTCAATGGCAAAATACCAAAGTTAATAAGGTTTGCTACGTGAATTCTAGCAAAGCTCTTAGCTACAACACATCTAATTCCAAGATAAAGTGGAACAAGAGCAGCATGTTCTCGTGAAGAACCCTGGCCATAGTTTGAACCACCGATTATAATTCCACCGTCTTGAGCTTTTGCTCTTGCAGGGAATTCAGGGTCACATACTGTGAAACAAAATTCACTAAGCTTTGGAACATTTGATCTATATGGCAAAATCTTGGCACCAGCTGGCATGATATGGTCTGTTGTGATGTTATCCCCAACTTTAAGTGCTACTTTGCATGTAAGGTCTTTATCTGGAATCTTACCAACTGGAATTGGCTTAATGTTTGGTCCACGTTCAACTACTACATCACTTGATTCTTCAACTGTTGATGGCATTTCAATTAAGTTGTCATTAACTTTAAATGTATCTGGAAGTGTAATTGTTGGTGTTTCAACTGTTGTTGGGTCTGTAAATACACCTGTTAAAGCAGATGCAATTGCTGTTTCTGGTGAAACGAGATATACTTGAGCATCTTTGGTTCCACTTCTTGCTTCAAAATTTCTGTTGAAAGTTCTTAGTGAGATACCTGCTGATTTTGGAGAGAATCCCATACCGATACATGGTCCACATGCACATTCAAGTACACGTGCTCCTGATGCGATGATATCAGCTAAAGCACCACATTCTGCAAGCATTGTATAAACTTGTTTTGAACCAGGAGAGATAGATAATGAAACGTCAGGATGAACGGTCTTTCCTTTGAGCATAGCAGCTACTGTAAGCAAGTCAGCAAGGGAGGAGTTAGTACAAGAACCAACGCATACTTGGTTTATCTTCATGCCTGCAAGTTCTTTTACAGACTTAACATTATCAGGGCTATGAGGACAAGCTGCAAGAGGTGTGAGTTCATCGAGATTAATTGTGTATTTGCTGTCATAAACACAGTCGTCGTCTGGATAAA
>JAKSVJ010000071.1 GCA_024408015.1 Clostridia bacterium | reverse complement strand
GGCTCAAGACTGGGCACTTATGCTTTATAGAATGTACACAAGATGGGCAGAGAAGCACGGATTTACTGTTAAACTCGTTGACTGGCTTGATGGAGATGAGGCTGGTATTAAGAGTGCGACTATAGTCGTTGAAGGTGAAAATGCTTATGGGTATTTAAAGAGTGAACATGGCGTACATCGACTTGTTAGAATTTCTCCTTTTGATGCATCAGGAAGAAGACATACATCATTTGCTTCTTGTGAAGTTACACCAGAAATAGAAGATGATGATAGCATTGAGATTAAAGACGAAGATCTTGAAATCACAGCACATCGTTCTAGTGGTGCAGGTGGTCAGCATATTAACAAAACTGACTCAGCAATCCGTATTGTTCACAAACCAACTGGAATAGTTGTTGGTTGTCAAACAGAACGTAGCCAGGTTCAAAACAAGGAATATGCAATGAGAATGCTTCGTTCAAAACTTGCTGAGATTAAACAAAGAGAAAATCTTGAAAGAATCGAAGATATTAGAGGTGAAAAAGTTAATATCGAATGGGGCTCACAGATTAGATCTTATGTATTTATGCCTTATACACTTGCCAAGGATGCTCGTACGGGATATGAAACAGGAAACATAAGTGCTGTTATGGACGGCGACATTGACGGATTTATAAATGCATTTTTAAAGTCATTAAGTAAATGAAAAAATGGGAACTGATTTCAGTTCCCATAAAGTTTTTTTAATAGAATGTGGCTACAGGATTTTCAGGGGCTGTTGAAGGTTCAACAGTTTCAACTGTTAATACTGGGCCTTTTTTGCCGTATGCTGCGCTGAATCTAATTTCAAGCTTACCAGTTACAGTGTACCAATGTTCATTTTCGTGTTTAAAATTAATTGGATTACGGCATACAATTGCTGCAAGTCTAATGTCAGCCTCACAACATGTCATCAAATTACGACCTATAATAAAGCTGTCTTTAACATTTTTGTTTGAGATAAGCATTGCATGCAATTTGAGGGTTTTTCCGTCATATCTTGCTCCGCCTTCTTCATCCATGCTTTCACACAAATCAGAATACCATATAGCATAGTCCTTATCACTTATTTCAACAATAGGTGCCTCAAGGTCAAATGGAAGTGGGTCTTGAATATCATCAGGAGTTACGACATTGTTGTTATCTTCATAAACTATTTCACAACTTCTATTTGCAACTCTAACAACCTTGTGAAATTCTTCTTTGCTATATTTTGATTCGTCAAATCTATTGAATGCCACCAAGTCAGCCATTTGAAGTTTTTCAAACATAAGCTGTCTCATGTTGTTGTTATATGTGATAAATGTTGAAGAGTCTACGAACAAGAATGTTTGAGCAATTGCCCAATTATCTGGAAGAGCTTCCATGAGTGTATTCAATGAATACATTCCGTTATATTCAAGCATGATACGTTCAGGAGAATGTTTCTTGTTTATCTCAGATAATTTATCTGCCGTAATTGATGTTTCGTCATCAATTTCTATTAGTTGAACATTGTTCTTTTTGTATGCACTTAAATCATATTCTTCCAGGCCTGATTCGCACATTAAGATGATTGTTTTTTCACCTTGGTTAAAACGTGTGTCCTCTAGTGTTTCTTGAATGAATTTTGTCTTACCTGATTCAAGAAATCCTAAGAATAAATATACTGGGATCTGCTCCATTATTATACCTCGAATAAAGCTTGAAGTTTCTCTTCGTTAATTTTTGAACCGATTACACATATACGACCGATTACTTCGGCAGTACCATATCTAACATTCTTTTCACCTGGAACATAGTCAAAATGAATCCATTTGCCATCAGCTGAAGCTACTATACCTTTAGCTCTTACTACGATACCATATGTTTCTTCATTTGTAAGACTATCAAGATATTTTGAAATATCTTCGACTGTGAATTTCTTGGCTATTTCTTTACCCCAGCTTACGAATACTTCATCAGCATCGTGTCCATGATGGTGATGGTGGTGATGGTGATGTTCATCATGGTGGTGATGTTCATGGTCGTGACAGCAGCAATCGTCGTCATCGTCGTCATCGTGGTGATGATGTTCGTGGTCGTGACAGCAGCAATCGTCGTCATCGTCATCGTGGTGGTGATGTCCGCAGCAACACTCTTCTTCATCTTCCTTAACAAGTTTAGCGAGCTCGATTTCGAGTGTGTTCTTGTGTTCCATAGCTTCAAGGATTACTGAACCGTCAAGGTCATCCCAAGGAGTTGTGATAATTGTAGCTTTGTCATTGTGTTCACGAAGCATTGTAAGAACTTCATCAATTTTCTCATCTTTCATACCAGAAGTACGGCTTAAGATAATTGAATTTGCATGTTCAACTTGGTCATTGAAAAACTCACCAAAGTTTTTCATGTACATTTTACATCTAACAGCATCTACGATAGTTGTAAAACTATTGAGAGAAATTTTTTCATTGTTGAGATCTCTTACTGCACGAATAACGTCAGAAAGTTTACCTACACCTGATGGTTCGATAAGGATTCTTTCAGGAGCATATTCTTTTATAACCTTGTCAAGAGCATCTCCGAAATCGCCAACAAGGCTACAACAGATACATCCTTGGCTCATCTCGGTAATCTGAATTCCAGCTTCTTTCAAGAAACCACCATCAACGGCAATTTCACCAAATTCATTTTCGATAAGAACTAATTTTTCACCTTTATAAGCTTCTTTAATTAGCTTTTTGATAAGTGTTGTTTTACCAGCTCCTAAAAATCCGGAGAAGATATCAATTTTTGTCATTTTTGCCTCCAATCATCACTCAGCGGTTATTTCGCTTGTGATAGTTTGATTTTCATCATCATATTTGAAGTGCATTTGAATACCGTCCAAATGTGGAGTAGGTTTCTTTGCGCTTTTTTTCTTTTTTGTTTTCTTTTTGGTTGTCTTTTTCTTAGTGCTTGTTGATTTCTTTTTGGTTGAATCAGCGCCAGCTTTAGTGGAAATTGGTTTGTCAGGCACAACCGGTTTAGATAAGTCTTTTAGACTGATTTCTCCAGTTTCTGCAATCTTTAATTGTTCGTCTAGTTTAACACCTTCAACTTCAGCGCGTTGTTTGACTTGTTCATCATATTTTTCTTTTTCTTCTCTAGCTTGAGCCAATGAGAAAGATGTAAGGGTTTCCTGTTGAACTGGTCTTTGAATTTCAAGAGCAGGTAAACCAGGTGTGCGTTGAGTTGTAGAAATTACTTCATTAATATTTGTTGTTGATGTCGCTGTAGCTTCATCAATTGAGAATATCTCACCAAATTTTGTGTTACGTTTTGGCTTTTTGAGATTTGGTTGAGTATTGCTTTGAGTATCAAATAGTTTCCAACGTCTTTGAGCTGTTGTTGAGCCTTCACGTCTGATGTTTCTTTCTGCTGTAGACATATAGTCAGTCTTGTCGGTAATAGGAGAAATTACATCATCTGCGTTTTTGCGTTTTGGCAATTTGAGACTTGGAACTGGCATAATTTTTGTTGTTGCAACAGATTTTTGAATAAATGAATTAACTCTATCTTTTTCAAGATTGATTGCGATAACTTGAACGACAATATATGAAATTGCAAATCCAAATACTATGTCTGAAAGGTAATACAATCCAGAGAAAAGTGCAACTACGGCAATAATTGCTATAAGTACTGAAACAACAATTGTGAGTAATAGACATGCTTTCTTGGCTTTTCTTGTATTAATCCAATTAGGTAATATCAAAAGCAATGTGGCCATTGAAATGATGTTTGATGGGAATGAGCCTGATCTTGAAACAACGTTTTGAACGAATGATACTGACTTATCATATGCAAGCCACTGGTACCAGTTGGTGAATGATGATGGAGCATTCAATTGTGTTATTTCTATTATGTTCAATCTACCCCAAAGAGTACTAATAATCCACAAACATACTTTAACGATGACTAATGCGAATGCAGAATAAAGTGCTGGAGCGAAAAGACTTTTTATCGCATTTTTTCCTAAACCAATAACCGCTTTACGGACCAAGAAGAATGAAATTAATGATAGAGCAGTGGATACTAAAATGGTTACTATGTTGTTAGAAATATAGAATGAGAGAATTGTATTCCATACGATGAGACCACCAATTAGGGCGACAAAATCAAATACAAATACCAATACTAGAATTGGAGTTTTGTATGCTTTCTTTCTCAAGTTTTGTGCCACAATAATAAATGATAAAAGTGAGAAAAATCCAATAATGAGCTCAGTAATTGTCATTAGTATTTTTGTCCACAATGGAGTATTTACTACAACAAGAGCTCCGTTTTCGTATTTACCACCTATTATATTAAAGGAGAGTTCGAAATCGTTTAGTGTTGCCAATATCAATACAACCAAGAAGCATATCTCAAGGCAAATCCACGATAACATTTTAGCTCGTTTATTCAACATAGTTACCTCTAGTTATTTTATTTATCTGCTCCAGCTGCTGCAGCCCCGATGATTCCAGCATCATTTCCGAGAGTTGCAACTAAGATTTGTGATTTTAATACATGGTCAAGAGAATATACTTCTTTAGCACATTTTTCTCTTAATGGTATGAGAAGGTTGTCACCTTCGTTGCATACACCACCACCGATAAGAAGTACATCTGGTTGGAAAATATTCAAAAGGTTAGTGATACCACAAGCCAAATGAGTGATATATTCTTCAACTACTTCAGCGCCAGCCTTATCACCTTTTTTCATGGCTGCAAATGCTGTTCTACCACCAACTTTGTTTATGTCGTTATTGCACATTTCGTGCATAAGTGTGCCTTTAGTAGCAGCGAATTTTTCTTTTGTGAGAGTTATAAGAGCTGTAGCTGAGCAATATGCTTCCATACAACCTTTTCTACCACATGTACACTGACGGCCATTTTCAACAATTACAGTATGGCCGAGCTCAGCTCCACCGAATTTGCATCCGAGTAACATTTTGCCGTCCATAACAACGCCACCACCAACGCCAGTTCCGAGAGTAATCATAACTGAAGAATTAGCTTCTTTTGCGGCACCAGCAACAAATTCGCCAAGAGCAGCGAGGTTTGCATCATTACCTATAGCAATCTTTGACTCAGGGATACCTGTTAATTCAGAGAAACGTTTTACCATAGGGAAGTTAGCAAACTTAATATTATTTGAGTACTCAATGATACCAGTTTGAGGATTTATTGTTCCAGGAGCGGCAATGCCTGCGGCTGTAACATCATTTATAGAAATACCGATTCTAGAGCAAAGATCTTTTGAAAGCTTTGCCATGTTTGAAACGATGTGTTCTTCACCTAAATCGCGTTCTGTCGGAACGGAATCTTTTTTGATTATTTTGAAGTTCTCATCTGTAATACCGATGGCAATGTTTGTACCACCAAGATCAACACCAATGTAATATTTTGACATATAATTCACCTACTTATCAAAGTATATATTTTTCGATAATAATCTATTATAATTATAATTCCTAAATTTCACCATGTCAATTATATAATATATATATTTAATAATTATTTGTATTAAGTGTTGAAAAACACGTAGCATTTTGGTATAATGTACGATGAATAATAATCAGTATAAGGGGAAAAATATGGCTGAATTTTGGGATGAAAATGAATCTTACGAGGAATACTCTTGTAAGCTTGGTCAAATCGTAGATAACTTCAAACTTGAAGTATTGTACGAGCCAGAGAATTGTAGGAAGAGTAAAATCTACAGTGCGGATGTAAATAGACCTGGTCTTCCGTTGAGTGGATTTTTTGACTGTTTTGACAAAAAGAGAATTCAGCTTATTGGTCATGCTGAACATAGATTCTTATCTCAACTTAATAGTGAGGCTAGACTTTACAAACTAGAGCAATTCGCAGCCCTTAAGCCTCCAATGATTGTTATCACATCAAGTTTGTCTGCGTTTGATGAAATAATAAATGCTTGTAAAGAATATAGTATTCCTTTATATAGAACAGCGGAAACCACGTCGAATTTCCAAGCATCACTTATTGGTTACTTGTCGGTTGAATTAGCACCAAGAATTACTCGTCATGGTGTTCTTGTTGAAGTATATGGTGAAGGTGTTTTGATTCTAGGTGATAGTGGAGTTGGTAAAAGTGAGACAGCTATTGAACTTGTAAAACGTGGACACAGACTTATCGCTGATGATGCTGTAGAAATTAAAAGAGTTTCTGAGAAGACATTGGTGGGTTCTGCTCCACCTATTATCAAGCATTTCGTGGAATTGCGTGGTATTGGTATAGTCGATGTTAGACGTATCTTTGGTATGGGTGCCGTTAAAGAAACAGAAAAAATTGACTTGGTTATTAGACTTGAGCAATGGGATAAGAACAAGACTTATGATCGCATGGGTCTTGAAACTGAAACAACTAAAATTTTAGGTTTGGATATAACCACAACAACAATTCCGGTTAGACCTGGACGTAACCTTGCGATTATTTTGGAAATAGCTGCTATGAATAATCGTCAAAAGAAGATGGGTTATAACACAGCAGAGGAATTCAATAAAAGAATTCAAGAAAGTTTATTAAAAGGAAGATTATTAAGACTTAAAGAAATATTTAAAGTACAA
>JAKSVJ010000070.1 GCA_024408015.1 Clostridia bacterium | reverse complement strand
AAGACACCGCCCTTTCACGGCGGTAACACGAGTTCGATTCTCGTCCGGGTCACCATACAACATAACCGAACTGGTTTACAGTTCGGTTTTTTGTTTTCATAAAATTATCACGAGACTATTTTTAAGCCTCGTGATTCTTTTTTATACCTTTATTGACTTCTCAAGACGAATGTCTCTTGATGATGAACCTACCATCACTAAATATTCACCATTGTTCAAAACCCAGTCGTGTTTATTTTCATCATAGTCGCATATATCTCTTATGTCTACCATAATCTCAACACTCTGTTTTTTGTGTGGCTCAATTTTAACCTTTTGGAAGCCTTTTAGTTCTTTGATTGGTCCATTGTTGCCATTGGTGCGCTTTGCCATATATAGCTGAGCAATTTCGCTGCCAGCCACATCGCCAACGTTTTCAATATCTAATGTACATCTTATCATGTTATTGTCATATAAAACATCCAAATTAGAGTATTCATAACTAGTATATGATAATCCAAAGCCAAATGGATACCAAATTTCTTCTGGATGTAAATCGTAATATCGATATCCAACCTGCCATTGTTCTGTGTATTTCATTGATGACTGAACTCTACCAAGATCCATATCAGTTCTCATTACTCTTGGGAATGTTTCGGTGATTTTTCCACTTGGGTTATAGTCACCGCTCAAAACATCTGCTATTGCCTTACCGCCACCTTCACCGGCGAGCCACATCTCTATAAGACCTTTTGGCTGATATATCCACGGGCCCTCACATACTGCAGCACCTGTCTGTAATACAACAATAAGATTTGAGCAATACTTGTTTCTGATTTCCTTCATCATCATTTCGATATACGGGAACAAATGAGCATCAGGCTTGTCTGTGTTTTCTGAATCATATGTGTATGGAAAACCAGTAAACATGACGACATAATCACAATCTTTTAATGGTGTAAACCATTTTTCATAATCGTTCCAAGGCATTGAAGTTGGAAATGCATTGTTGTGTAGACAATCTATATAGATGATCTCTGAATCTTTGAAATTCTTCTTTATTTCCTCAATTGGAATATCAATACATTCTGGGTTTGGATGAACCTCTGCAGCACCCTGTCCATCAATCACAGGATTAATAGCTAAATCTCCAATAATGCCAATCTTTTTCGCTTTCTTAGAGATTGGCAAAACATTGTCATCGTTTCTAAGTAAACAAATAGACTCTCTTGCAACTTTTCTTGCAAACTCATGTTGTTCTTTTCTTGAATATGGTTTGTTATCAACAGCTTTTTCTCTAAACAAAAATTCAAGGATGTGCTCGAGCGCTCTATCAATATCCTTCTCAACTACAGTTCCCTCTTTGAGGGCATTTTTGACATCCTCTACAATGTTAGAGTTTGTTGGCATTTGTAAGTCAAGACCAGCAGCACATGCTTTTCCAACGTTACGTACTGCTCCCCAGTCTGATACCACAAAACCTTCGTATCCGAATTTGTTTCTCAATAATTCTGTAAGCAAATAGTAATTTTCCGAACACCATGTGCCATTATATTTGTTATATGCACACATAACCGATGCGGGTTTTGATTTTCTAAGAGTAATTTCAAAGCTTCTTGTATATAGCTCTCTTAATGTCTTTTCGTCCAAATCAGCACTTGTTCTTAATCTATAAGTTTCCATGTTATTTGCAGCAAAATGCTTTAGTGAAGTGGAAACACCCTTCTCCTCTACACCATTGATATATTCTGATGCTAACTCTGCAGTCAAGATTGGATCTTCGGAATAGTACTCAAAATTTCTTCCGCAAAGGATACTTCTTTTTAAGTTAATGCCCGGAGCAAGTAGTATATCAACATCTTGATTAATGCATTCGCTTGCTAGTGCATTTCCGAGCTTTCTTGTAAGCTCACGGTTCCAAGTTGCGGCAACACCACATGTTGACGGAAAACAAACGGGGTTCTTTCCATTTGCCAATCCGTGTGGACCATCATCATAAGTTTTTACCGGGATATTAAATCTGTCTACTTTTCCAGTAGAACGAACGGCATTGCCACCCGTAAGTAGCAATGCCTTTTCTTCAATGGTTAAATTTTTAATTATTTCTTTTATTTCTGTTTTTTTCATGATTTATTAAACTCATAAAGCTTGAGCTCTTTGTTGTTTTCCAAAGCCCATCTTCTATCGAATTCACTTTCAAAAATAAGTAAATCGTTACCTTTAACGTCTTGAACCCACATTGTATCTCTTGAAAGTCGTAGTTCTTGTGGGTTTCCACTACCTTCTCCAATAAATCTAATCAATTGGAATCTTTGTGGGGTCTGTCTATAAGAAACACCATACTCAGTCTTCATTCTGTGTTCCAAAACTTCGTACTGAAGTACGCCGACTACACCAACAATAACTCGTTCCATACCACAACCTGGCATGAAGAAGATTTGAATAGCACCTTCTTGTGCTATTTGTTCCATACCTTTTTGGAACTGTTTTCTCTTCATTGAGTCGATTTGCTCGATTTCAGCAAAATGTTCTGGCGCAAATGTTGGAATACCACCATATGTTATCTTATTTGATGACTCACAAATAGTGTCTCCAATTGAGAATATGCCTGGATCAAATACGCCTATGATATCTCCAGCATAAGCTTCATCAATAATTTCTCTTTCTTGTGCCATCAACTGTTGTGGTTGAGCGAGCTTTATTGACTTACCTTGCTGAACGTGGAAATACTCTTTATTTCTTTCGAATTTTCCAGAACAAATACGCATAAATGCGATTCTATCTCTATGCATTTTATTCATGTTCGCTTGAATCTTAAACACAAATGCTGAGAAAGTATCATCAAATGGAGATATTTCCTTGCTTTCAGTCATGTGTGATAGAGGTGCAGATGTCATATGAATAAAATATTCAAGGAAAGCTTCAACACCAAAGTTATTTAATGCTGAACCGAAGAATACAGGACTCAATTTGCCCGCGCTAACTTTGTCTATATCAAAGTCAAAACTTGCACCATCCAATAGTTCAACTTGTTCACAAAGTTCAACTCTTTGTCTTTCACCAATCAATGAATCGAGTTTTTCAATATCATCAAGTCCGCAGTCAATGCTTTCTATCTTCCTTCTACCGGCATGGAATTCATCAAATGCTAAAATGCACTTCTTGTTTCTATCATAAACACCCTTGAAGTCTTGTCCACAGCCAATAGGCCAGTTCATAGGATATGTTCCAATACCGAATTCCTTTTCGAGTTCGTCAAGAAGATCAAATGGATCTCTAGCTTCTCTATCCATTTTGTTTATGAATGTGAATATCGGTATACCTCTCATAGCACAAACTTTGAATAATTTACGTGTTTGTGGCTCAATACCTTTTGCGGCGTCAATTACCATTACTGCACTATCTGCGGCCATAAGTGTTCTATATGTATCTTCTGAGAAGTCTTGGTGTCCAGGTGTATCAAGGATATTAATGCAAAATCCTTCATACTCAAACTGCATTACACTCGAAGTGATTGAAATTCCTCTTTGTTTTTCAAGGTCCATCCAGTCTGATACTGCATGTTTGTCACTAGCTTTTCCCTTTACAGTACCTGCTGATTGAATTGCGCCTCCGTAAAGAAGCAATTTTTCAGTAAGTGTTGTCTTACCTGCGTCAGGGTGAGAAATAATCGCAAATGTTCTACGTCTCTCTATTTGTTCTCTTGTTGTCATATTATCTCCACACATTAAAAGCGCGTCGCCGCGCTTTTAAAAATTTATTAAACTCCTGAATATGCTGCAAATCCGCCATCAACTGGGATTACAACACCATTTACAAATCCTGATGCGCCTTCATCACAAAGCCACAAAAGTGTGCCTGTGAGGTCATCTGTTGTACCAAATCTATCCATAGGAGTAGCAGCCAAGATTTTACCCGTTCTTGGAGTAGGTGTTCCATCTGGATTGAAAAGAAGCGCCTGGTTTTGAGCTGTTACAAAGAAACCTGGGGCAATTGCATTGCATCTTATTCCAACTTTTGAGAAGTGAACTGCAAGCCACTGTGTAAAGTTAGATACAGCAGCTTTTGCTCCTGAGTATGCTGGAATCTTTGTTAAAGGACGGAAAGCATTCATTGAAGAAACGTTAACAATTGAGCATCCCTTCTTTGACGCCATGTCTTTTGCAAACACCTGTGTTGGCATAAGTGTTCCAAGGAAGTTTAGATTAAATACGAATTCTACACCTTTTGGATCCAAATCAAAGAATGTCTTAATATCATCAGCATGTTCAACTACATCTTCTGGGAAAAGATATTCTTTTGTTGTTGTTCCTCTTGGATTGTTACCACCTGCGCCATTAATTAAAATGTCACATGTTCCAAAAGTGTTTGTAATAGCATCTTTTGCTTCAACGATTGAATCGTGATCAAGAACATTCATTTTAAAACCTTGAGCAATGCCACCGTCAGCAATGATTTCGTCTGCAACCTTTTTTGCTGCCTCTTCATTTAAGTCACACAAAGCAACTTTTGCGCCGCACTGAGCGAGAGCTTTAGCAAAGCCTGAGCAGATAACACCGCCAGCACCAGTAACAACTGCAACTTTATTTGTTAAATCAATTTTAAATGGAAGTTTTACCATGTTTATCACCCTAAATTTATATTGTTATGTATTTATATTTCTAATATTTTTTTAACAAGTTCATCAACTGTATCAACCATAACTTTACAACCAAGGTTTTCTAGATATTCTCTAGATCTGTATCCCCAAGTAACTTGTATACCATGTGTTCCACAATTGCGATTTGTGTAAAAATCAACGTCACTATCTCCGATATATGCGGTTTCTTCAACGGTTGCTCCTAATGAATTTAATATCACATCAACACCATCCCTATTTGGCTTAGAAGCATAAATTCCAGCGCCTAGAGGATAATCAATGAGTCCATCAAATAGTTTTTTACTCATATTCTTAACAAATTCATCCAATTTGTTTGAAAATATTGCTATTTTAATGCCTTTGGCCTTGAGTTGTTTGAGCATATCAACTATGCCATCGTAAGGCTTTGATTGATCCATATAACATTTAGCATATTCCGATTTATAAATTTTTACACCATTATCCACTTCATCTTTTGCGATGTTTGGAATAATGGCTTCGATTACTTGTCTAACGTCACCATTAATATTTTCTCTTGCGAATTCAACTGACACTTCGCCAAAACCATATGCTTTTCTTACGGCGTTTACTGTAGTATGGAAATCCAGTAGTGTATTACACAGCGTGCCATCAAGATCAAAAATTGCAACTTTAACCATGTTAAAAAATAAATGCATCCTTTGTTAGTTTTCCATTTAATTTTATCAGTATTTGTTGGTTTTGTCCATAGTTTTTTAAGACTTCCCACTTTTATTATTTCAAAAAATGGTGTAAACTAAGTGCAGTAATAATTGGGGGTCATAACATGGATATTTTAATGTTAGGAACAGGACACGGTGCCTGTGAAAAGGAACGTCACTGTTCTGGTATTCTACTAAAAACAGGTGATAATTATTATCTAATTGACGCTGGTGCTCCAGTAGAGTCAATGATGGTAAAGAGAGACATCCCTGTTTCAAACATCAAAGCTACATTTATTACCCATATGCATGAGGACCATTGTACAGATGTAGTAAGTGTTGTTAAATGCTTCTCCGGTTATCAAGACGAAAAAACCACTGACATATATATGCCAGAACAAAACGGAATTGATGCTTTAAAAACATGGTGCAATGCCCTTCACATGCATCCAGACCAAAGAGTTAACTATCATCTAATAACTGACGGTTGTTTTTATGATGATGGTGTTATTAGTGTAACTTCAATTAAAAATAGTCATTTAAAGGATTACCCTTCTTACTCATTTGTAATCAAGGTTGAGGGAAAAAACATCTTGTTCTCTGGAGATTTAACAAGCGATTTGCGCGACTTCCAAAGTCTCCAAAATGGAAAATATGATTGTGTGTTTATGGAACTAACTCATTATAAAGTTAACGAACATGTTGGCGAATTGCTTGGGTTTGATACAAAAAAAATGATATTCAATCATATCTCACCTTACAACATTCGTAGATACAATTTGTGCAAAGATCAATTCCCATATGAAACAATAATTACTACCGACGGAATGGAGTTCTCACTATAATGGAACCAAAATATAATCTATATGCTTTAAATATTGACCAATACAAAAACAATACTTCAAAACTAAATCAACTTTTGCCATATCTAGATAAGAATAGGATTGAACGCCTCAACAACACAACAAATCCAGATGTTAGAGCAACAATTATTTGTGGTGGATACTTAATAAAACACGCTCTTTCAAAATCTTTTGGTATCACTGATTCTGAGATTGTGATAGATTCCAACGGAAAGCCATTTGATGCTAAGCACCCAAACGCATATTTTAATCTTTCACATTCAGAAAGTGTAGTTATTGTTGTTACAAGTGATGTTCCTTGTGGAATCGATATTGAATATATCAACCCAACAACAAATTATGAAAGTATTGTTAGTCGTTTCTTCAAAGACAATGAGAAAGCAACCATAAAAAGCAGAAAAGATTTCTACGATATGTGGACAATCAAAGAAAGCTATGCAAAGATGACCGGAAAAGGAATCGCTAAAACCCTCAAAAATGTGGAAATAATTCGTGATAATGGCAATTACAAAGCGAGTGATCCTTTCCATGACACAAGTAATGTAATATTCAAACAATCAAATCATTATGAAGGGTATAGTTGTTCAATTTGTCTTGGCTAAAACAAAAAGGGGATGTGAAAAAACAGATTTTTAATTAAGTCTGTTTGGACACATCCTC
>JAKSVJ010000007.1 GCA_024408015.1 Clostridia bacterium | reverse complement strand
TCATGGCAGGTATCGGAATCGGTCTTGGTGGATTCTTAACTATCATAAGAGCTGGTACTATTTCTTCAAATACAGCCGGAGACATCGGTATGAATATCTTCATTGCTATTGTATTTGGTGGAATGCCTATTTCTGGTGGTCCAAAATCAAAGATATATGCAGCTATTATTGGTTCATTCTCAATTAAAACCCTAGATCAAATCCTTTTGTTGCTTCTTGCAGCTCTACCGGGTGCTAGCGGTATCTCACAAATTATTCGTGCTATATTCTTCTTAGCTATGGTTTATGTGGCTTCTATCAACTACCGTAGCGCTAACTTACCTAGATAAAAAATAAAAAAATAAATAAATTTTTTCGGAGGAAAACCATGAAAAAAACTCTTAGAACTCTTGCCCTTGTAATGGCAGTTCTTATGCTCACAGCATTTGTTGCTGTAAGTGCAGTTAGCTGTGGCGAAAGCGCTAAAAAAATCAAAATCGGCGTGCTCGTTGCAGATGCTTCAGGTTCAGAAGCAGTTTCATTTAGAAACTATTACAAAAACTACATCGAAGGCAACTACAACGTTGAATTCATGTACTCAAACGAACTCAGCGACGCAGAAGCTGAAACAGCCGCAATCGAAAACTTCGTAACAGCAGGTTGTAAAGCTATCATTTCTCTTTCTTCAGCTGACCGTCCTGCTCAGATCGCTCAGTGTGAAAAAGCTGGTGTTTACTATGCTGTAGCTTCAGGCGTTCTTACAGATGACGAATACAACGCAGTTAAGAACAACAAGTATTATGTTGGTGCTATCGGCCCTTCACTTGATGTTGAATTTGTTACTGGTTACAACATGGCAAAATGGGCTATTGCTCAGGGTATGACAAAATTCGCAATCTATGGTGCTGGTGTTGGTTACAGAGTAGACATGCACATTCAAAGAACAGCAGGTATGCTCGCAGCTCTTTGTGAAGACGAAGGTACTTCATATAACGGCACATCAGATGTAGGCGCTATCATTGGTATGCTTTACGGAATGGGTGAAGTTACACCTGCAGGTCTTGTAAGTGACAAATACCAGTTGGTTGGCTACCATGCTCTTTGGAACTTCGGTGATGCTACATGGCAGCAGACTCTTTCATCAGTAGTTGCTGCTCAGCCAGAAGTAATTCTCTGCGCTGGTACAGGTCTTACTGTATTTGGTCAGGCTGTTACAGGCACAAACGTTAAAATTGCAGATATCGACTCATTTACAGATGACTATTCTATTGCTATGACAAATGGCACAGTATGTTATCTCGCTGGTAAATATGCGTCAAGCATCGGCCCTATCTTTGCCGCTACACTCAATGCTATCAATGGCAACGGAATCAAAGGCGAAGGCAACACAGCTCTTGCACTCGGTCAAACATACTGGGTAGCTACAAGTGCAGAACAGTTCGCAAAATTCCAGAGTGCTGACACTCCAACAGCTCCAATTTTCAACAAAGTTCTTCTTGATACAGTAATCGGTGAAGGTATTTCATATGATACATTCAAGACATTTGTTGATACAGACAGAACACCTAAGAACTAATATCTAAAAAATTCAATCTAATAATTCACAGTGGGGGCAATCCCCTACTGTGAATTGGGGGTTTATATGCATAACATAGAAAGTAAAAATAAAGTTAAAAATATTTTGATTCGCACCACCGGCACTTTGATTATTCCGGTTGTTGTTGGACTTGTATTGTGGATTATATGTACCTCGAATGGAGTTAGTATGTTCCCTAACGATCAAAGTTTGACGATATTTGTGCGTGGTGTAGCAACAGTTATGCTGACAACCATCGCTTTAGCAATCAACTTGAATTCTGGTAGATTCGATTTCTCTATAGGCTCTATCTCAATTCTATCTAATGTAATAAGTGCTCAAATCGTTATATCATCAAACGGCAATGCTCTTACAATGCTTATATTATCCATTGTATTCGGTACCATTTTGGGAATCGTATCAGGCGCATTGTATGTTTTACTAAAACTTCCACCTATCATTACATCTCTCGGCGTAGCGCTAATGTATGAAGGTCTTGCATTTGCTATCACTGGTGGTAGTAATGTAAGTTTCTTTGGAAAAACAGATGTTAGTGGCATCACTATGAATATATTCTGGCTTATCGGAATCATAATCGTTGTTCTTGCCATTACAATATTTATTTTTGATCACACTAAATTTGGATTTGACTATAATGCTTTAAAAGCTGGTCAAAAAGTATCTGTAAACACAGGTATCAAAGAAATAGGTAATGCTATTGCTTGTTATGCTTTTTCCGGAACTCTAATGAGTATCGTTGGCTTTTTATCATACACATATGTTGGTAATATACAGGTTGGCGTACTTAACTTCGGTTCAATTGGCATAATGTTCACAGCCTTTCTCCCAATGTTCATTGGTGGATTTATTGGTAGATATTCCAACGACAAATTGGGATATTTGCTAGCAGCAATAACAATGACTTTCTTTGCAATGAGTTACTCTGCTCTTCAATTAAAATCATCAACACAGTCAATTATCGGCGCTGTTCTTCTCGTAGCATTCTTAATATATTTGAATAATGAACAGACGGTTAAAGACATAGTAACTTTGAAATTCTTTAAAAAACTTTTTACTAAAAAAACTCAGGATTAATACATGCTTGACTTAAAATCGAAACCATTCTATCTTAATGATAGTGATATAAATTGGGTAAACACTACCCTAAACTCAATGACAGAAGAAGAAAAAATTGCACAACTTTTCTGTCTCATTACTTACACTGATGACGAAAATTATCTTAAATACCTTGCTGGTATCCTAAAAGTCGGCGGTGTAATGACTAGAACAATGAGTCTTGACGAACTTTGCAATACAGTAACAAGACTCCAAACAAACGCAAAAATTCCTATGCTCATCTCCGCTAATCTTGAAGCTGGTCTTAACCAGGCTTGCTATACTGGTACAAGAGTTGGTTGCGAAATGGGAATAGCTGCTACAAATGATGCACACTACGCAACTGAACTTGGAAGCATAATTGGAGAAGAAGCATCAGCTCTAGGTATCAACTGGTCATTTGCTCCAATTATTGATATAGACTATAATTTCCGTAATCCTATTACAAACACTCGTACTTTTGGTTCAAACCCAAAAACTGTAGCCGAATTTGGCAAAGCATATGTTGAAGAAGTTCAAAAGTATGGTATCGCTGCATCCATCAAACACTTCCCTGGAGACGGTGTCGATGAACGCGACCAACATCTATTAGCATCAGTTAACACAATGTCAACTGATGAGTGGGATAAAACATACGGCGTTGCATACAAGACATCAATTGATGCTGGTGCCAAAACAGTCATGGTTGGCCATATAATGCAACCTGCATATTCAAAACTTCTTAATCCAACATTAAAAGACGAAGATGTTCTTCCTGGCCTTATAGCTAAAGAACTTTTGAATGGCTTACTTAGAGAAAAACTTGGCTTTGACGGACTAATTGTAACAGACTCTTCAACAATGGCAGGAATTGGAACAGTTATGCCACGCGAAAAAGCAGTTCCGCTAACTATTGCTGCTGGTTGCGACATGTTCTTATTTACTAAGAACCTTGAAGAAGATATGGCATTTATGACTGCTGGTGTTAAAAACGGAGTAATCACAAAAGAACGTCTTGATGAAGCTGTAACAAGAATCCTTGCTCTTAAAGCTTCACTAAAACTTCACGAAAAGAGCAATATACCAAATAAAGAAAAGGCAATGGAAATTGTTGGATGCGCTGAACATAGAAAGATTGAACGTGAAGTTGCAGACAATAGTATTACACTTGTGAAAGAAGAAAAAGGTGTACTCCCTATCTCCAAAGAGAAATACAAGAGGGTTCTTGTATACAAAAAAGAAGGTGGAAAGAGTGCATTCGGGGGTGGCGCAGCTCAAGGTGCATGCGACAGCTTCGTTGAGAAATTAAAGAACAACGGATTTGACGTTACTGTATTTGTTCCAGATGGTGGTTGGGAAGGAATGGCAAAGCCAGTTAAGGAAATGACAGATAATTATGATCTTATCATTTACCTTGTATCAATGGCAACAAAGTCAAACCAGACTATAGTTCGTATTGAATGGGCAGAGCCTATGGGTGCTGACGTTCCTGTATATATGCACACAATACCAACTATTGCAATTTCACTAGAAAACCCTTATCATTTAATTGATATGCCAAGAGTAAAAACTTACATCAACACTTATGGTGGAACTGATGCAATTTTAGACTCCCTTCTTGATAAACTACTAGGCAAGAGTGAATTTACTGGAGTTTCCCCTGTAGATGCATTCTGTGGAAAATGGGACACGAGGTTATAATTAATGAACATTTATGATTTGAATATTAATAGAACAGGTGTTAATATCGGGTTATCTCCCGAAAACATGATGTTTTCGTTCAAGTCAGTCAAGGGAGAGCAATTTAAGCTTTCCCTTTTTCAAAATGACGAGAATGTTAAAACATATTCTTTAACACTAGATGATTCTATTTGTTTTTATCCTGATTACACCTTTGAATACGGCACAAAATACAAAGTCGTAGTAGAAAATGAATTTGGTGATAGTACAGAATTAGCATTTAGAACAGCAGAAAAAGAAATTGGCAACTGGCTTGTAACAGACAAGAAATGCCCAATTTTTAAAAAGGTGTTCGATGCATCATGTGAATACACAGAAGCAAGCCTTACAATATCAGCTCTTGGTCTATATGTGGCTTATCTCAATGGTGAAAGAATTGGTGATGTTTATCTTGCACCAGGAATGAATGATTATGACGATTATGTTAGATTTCAAACATACAGCCTTACAAATCTAAAAGAAAAAGACAATGTTCTTGAAGTTTGGGTTGGTGATGGTTGGTATAAAGGCAGATTCGGCATTGATGGACATGGCGACTCAACATGGGGTAGCGATTATTGCCTAAATGCAAAAATTTCATTTTATGGAAAAGAAAAGACTGAAATCATAACAGACGACAGTTGGAAAGTTTCAGAAGGTTATGTTTTAGAAACCAGCATTTATGATGGCGAAATTAGAAATGACAACAAAGAGTTATCATTTGAAAATGCTATCATTAAAGATAAGTCATTTAGATTAATACCTGATATTACTGCTGGTATTAAATGCTACGAAACAAGAAAAGGTTCCCTTATAATCACCCCAAAGAATGAAACAGTAATTGATTTTGGCCAAAATGCTTCAGGTATCGTATCATTTGTTAACAATCTTAAAAAAGGCCAAAAAATAAAAATCTCATATGGTGAGATTTTGCAAGATGGTTGTTTCTATCGTGATAATTTGCGTTCGGCAAAAGCTGTATTTGAATATGAATCCGATGGTGTTGAGAAAAACGTTGAGGCATTGTTCTGCTACTATGGATTTAGATATATCAAAGTAGAAAGCGATGCTACTGTTGATGCCAAAGATTTCACAGCTATCTTGATATCAACTTCCCTTAAGCCAACACTTACATTCAAAACTAACAATGAAAAGCTAAATAGACTTTGTGAGAACGTTCGATATGGTCAACTTTCAAACTTCCTTGATGTGCCGACAGACTGCCCACAAAGAGATGAACGTTTGGGTTGGACTGCAGATACTCAAGTTTTCACAAAAACTGCTTGCTATCAAAGCGAGGCTTATTCTTTCTATAAAAAATACGTCTTGGACTTGCTGTATGATCAAAAAGTATACTACAATGGGGATTTCCCAATGTACTCGCCTTCTCTTAAGGGAAGCACTGGTCCTGGTGGCGCAGTATGGGCCGACGCTGGTGTTATTGTTCCGTGGGAAGTATATAACTCATTTGGAGACAAAAAGCTTCTTTATGAGCATTATTTTGGCGTTAAAACATATGTCGATAAGCTCATTGGTGGTGATAAAGAAAGAAACGACAACCATCTTCTCTCTCAACCATTTACATTTGGCGACTGGCTAGCTCAAGATGGCATATGTACTCAAAGTCTTCGTGGTGGAACTGATGATACATATATTCGTTCTGCTTATTACTACTACGTGGTTGACTTATGTGCCAAAATGGGTAAAATCTTAGGTAAAGAAGATTATCAATGCTATGAAAAACTAGCATATGAAATCAAAGAAAGTATTAAAAAAGAATACTTCACACCTTCGGGACGTCTTGCACTTGACACTCAAGCTTCTTATGTTGTTGCATTAAGATTTGGTCTTTATGATGACAAAGATAAGATGATTGCTCTTTTCAAAGATAAACTTCGTAGAGATCTTTACAGAATCAAATGTGGATTTGTTGGTGGCCCATTAATGGTTAAAACCATGTTTGATTTTGGAATGGAAGAAGAAGCTGCTCGTGTATTGTTCAACGAAAAATACCCAGGCTGGTTATTTGAAGTTAATCTTGGTGCAACTACTATTTGGGAAAGATGGAATTCAGTTGATGAAACTGGACATATAACTGGAATCTTCATGAATTCTCTTAACCATTACGCTTATGGTTCAGTAGCAGAAGCAATTTATTCTTATGTTGGTGGCTTGTCACAAATTGATGTTGCTTGGAGGAAAGCAAGAATTGCTCCTAGCATTTCATCATTTGTTAAAGAAAGCAATCTGGTATACTCCTCTCCATATGGAGATCACATATGCTCATACAAACTTGACGGAAACAATATTCATATGGAAATCACAGTTCCACATGGCACAACTGCA
The DNA here is from genome assembly GCA_024408015.1 of Clostridia bacterium. Classification (GTDB taxonomy): domain Bacteria; phylum Bacillota; class Clostridia; order Oscillospirales; family CAG-272; genus RGIG6816. The sequence continues at coordinate 7,794 of JAKSVJ010000007.1, read as the reverse complement.
ATTGTATCTTTGCCACTAAGTGACAAAGATGAATTCGAAGTTAGCGAAGGAACATACACATATGACTATAAGCTTTCTAAAGACGTTTCACATCCATATTCTGAATATACAAAGATGTGTGATCTTATGTTAAATAAAGAAGCAGCAGATTTGTTAAGAGAGTGTTTGCCTCAAACATATTTTATGGTTAATGGTGAAAACGAAGAATTTATGGTATTGTGCCTTGCAGACATGGTATGGCTTCCAATGTATGGCGTAACTCAAGAAGGATATGCAAAATTCCAATCAAAAATTAAGGAGATTCAAGCATGAAAAAAGGTTTTATTTTTGACTTAGACGGTGTTCTTTGTTTTACAGATATCTACCACTTCAAAGCATGGAAAGTAATTGCTGATCGTTTAGGTCTTCCGTTTGACGAAAAGGTTAACGACAGACTTCGTGGTGTTTCACGTATGGAAAGTCTTAGAATCATTCTTTCTCTTGGTGATAAGACATATACAGATGAAGAGCAGTTGGCAATGGCTACAGAGAAAAATGAAATCTATCGTACTCTTCTAAATGAAATGAAACCATCTGATGTTAGTAACGAGGTTAGAGAAACATTAGAAGAACTACGCAATCGTGGATACAAGCTATCAATAGGTTCATCATCAAAGAATACTCCAACAATTCTTGAAAAAACTGATTTGGCAAAATACTTTGATGCTGTATCTGATGGAAACAACATTACTCATTCAAAACCAGATCCTGAAGTATTCCTTAAAGGTGCACAGTTCTTGGGATTAGAACCAAGCGAATGCTATATAGTTGAAGATGCAGAAGCCGGGATTGACGCAGGCGTTGCAGGTGGATTCACAACAATTGGTATTGGGCCTGCTGCTATGTATAGCAAAACTCATCATCCAATTTCTACATTCAAAGATTTGTTGAATTACGCAAAGTAATCACTTTTTTTCAAACAAGCGATAAAAGGCAGCTAGACCGGACTTGGTCCGATTTTGCTGCCTTTATGGTTTTATTCATTTTGTTTTTATCTCAAGTTCGATCCAGTGGGCAATTGCTTCGCCCTCTATTGTTCCAATTTCAAGCATAGAGATACAAGGTATATTGCCGTTGTTTATAACTTCATATTCATAATAATCAAGATCATCATAAGCTGGATATATAGGATCTGCTTTGCCTATTAAAGCACACGGCTCACAATTAAAGTATAAAACCACTTTGTCGCCTTTGGCTTTTTCTTTATCAAATCCTACTTTTATTGTAACAACTTTTTCTTTTGGAATGGTACCATTATATATTTTAATTGCACATGGTTCATTTTTATCTATGTTTTGAATATATAATGGAAGAACTTTTCTTGATTTTTCTCCAGGAATCCATGTGTCACTGAAAGTTACAACAACCTTTCTATCGGCTAATAAGGTTTTTTCATTATCACCTATAGTCTTTAGTAGTAAGTCATAGTTGGATCTTTTGAAAACATCACATCTATTCTCTTCGTCCATTTTTTCAAATAGACTCATATAATTGAACAAATATATATTATCTGCTCCAATTGATGTATATGCGTGACTATATCCTAAAGCTGATTCAAGATCTATATTTAAGTATTTACGACCTCTTCGATTGTATGCATCAATCAATATTTCAAGCCCGGCATTAATCTTTGTTTTTTTATCCTTAACAAGTCTCTTCCACATCTCAATCGGCATGTTGCTATCAACACTTGACCAATGAGGAGAGACTGTTATGTAATCAAAATATTCTCTATTAATCCACTCAATTACATCAAGTCCTAGCAATGTAGCATCTCTTGGAGTAGAAGGTACTCTTGCAGAAATCATGATTTTGTGACCACGTTTTTCTTCTGCTTTTTTGATGATTTTGATAGCTTCTTCAATAAAGCCATTCATGATTTCAAGGCCTTCATATTCTTTACCTATGGCAAAACAATATGGTTCTCTTTGATAATCGAGTTCTATGCCGTCACAATCGTGATGATCTAAAGCATCTTCGATAAGTGTAAGATAGTGATTTCTCACTTCCTCATATGAATAATCTAAGGCATGTTCAGGATGAGTTAATGGCTTTCTATAATTTGCTCTAATTTTGTCATAATTTGATTTATAAAAATCACTTGGCAAAAAGTTGTTCAAGTCATCTGTATCATGGATATCATTCATTCTTATTGATATCCATGCATTTATTTTGTTTTTTCTTATTTCATCTATCCAAATGTTGAATATATCTATTCCATTTGAATAAGCATCTCTACAAAGTTTTACACATTTATATATTGATGTGCGATACTTGTCCAAAATGATAGTGTCCTGCTCCCACTCATTATATCTATCAATTGATGATTTTAATTTTGTTGATGGATAAAATGGCATACTTGCATTAACACACACAAGAAAATCTGTAATATTTGTTTGGCCATATGATTTTATAAAATCTCTAAGATTATCTTCTGTTAATTCAGTGTCTCCAGCCAAATATCTTGAGTGAATGTAGTGGTTTGGATCTTCATTGAAAAAAACTGCCATGATTGCCTCCAGTCAATTGGTAATTATCATTTGTACAAAGCTAATTCAACTGCAGTTAATACTGTATCATTATCCATCAGTACTTCAATTGCATTATCAAGTTTAATGATATTAAGTGGAACAACATAATTTCTTGTTCTATTTGAAGGAAGAAGACCATTCTTTGACTTAGCCTCAAATAGTTCCTTGTTGTCACTATCTATATCCAATACAGTGCCATTAAAATAAACTGATATCTTCTTTTCATCAATATCTGTCTTAAATGAAAGACGTAATATTGAGCCGCTATGCCGCGCTTTTTCGTCTTCATTTACCGCCATGTGGATGGTTGTATTACCTGAAGATGCAAGAACATTTGTGGACTGTCCATATTCTGATACAACATATAACTTATCGCAATTCTTTAAGTAATCTAAATCTGTTATACCAACAAGTGTTTCCTTGCTTATTTCCTCGTCTGGCAATTGTGGATTGTCATATATCATAGGACGGAAAAATTGATAGTTATATATTGAAATTCCATCAGCTCCTCGATGCAATATGCTTTGAGCTGTTGAACGGAACAATTCTGTTGTCATTTTTCGTTCAATTTGAGCTCCATCAATCACGTTTTTACATATGATTTCTTGAATTTCACCATATACTTGAGCTTTTGGAAGATGGCGTTTAAAACCTTCGATATCTATTGATTCATTATGGAAATAACTAGAAGTAGCAACAACCATTTGTACTGTTCCTTCTTCGACTAGTGTTTCCAAATCAAAGCCTATTGCTGCACAATATTCATATTTGTGTGGCATATGAAGACATAATGGTATAAACTTATTTCTTGTTTTGCCTGCTTCATCGAGTAACTTTCTAACTTGTCGAATGAAGTCAGTCATAACTTGTGTTCCCTCGACAATTTTATCCTCTGGAAAGTAATTTGGAGAACGCATAAAGTCAAGTTCAAAACCATCAATATCGCAAAGATTAATAAGTTCGGATACTAAAGACAAGTAGTGTTCACGAACTTCTGGAACTAAATAATTTTGCTGATGTGGATTCATCCTTTTCCATCCAACTGGATTTGATGAATTAAGGTTTCCAATTTTATACTCAGGATGATCAATGAAAAATCTATCAACGGTTGGATAATCTATTGCATTATCTGCATTAGCCTCATTAACATAATGCCAATCGTTCATTCTCAAAGAAAAGAAGAAATCGATTCCTGCGTTTTTGACCGCGTTATATGTCTCAATAACAGGATCACCACCTGATAGAATATAATCTCTAGTTCTATGTATGTTTAGTTGTGAGGATGTCATCTTTCCTTGAACGGCTTTGAACTTCAAACGATCCTCTTCCCATATTGGTCTAGTTTTACTATGCCAAAAAGGGGCACGCAAATCCACAGGACAACAAAAGAAGGCATCAACTGCAGTGTTTTCAATATCATGAACGAATCTTTCGACATGTGCACGAGTTACAGGGTAATCATTAGATGGACATTCTGGTGTAGCCACTAATCCAATACATCCCATATCTTCATTATATAAGCACTTGTATTTCTTCATATTAATTCCATCCCTTTTACGTAAGCCTTGCGACTTAAAGACAATCAAGCTTTTTCTAAATCACCATCTGTATTTGGCATCTTTTTTGCAACTATCATAAAGTATACTAATGCCACTATTGATGTAATAACCCATGAAACCGGGTAACAAGCAAGAAGCATTGGATATGTCTTAACCTCTTGGAAAATAGTATAAATCCAAATTATTCTTACACCACATATTCCCATAAGACACATTGCCATAGGCCCTATAGTTCGACCAAGTCCTCTAAGTTCCCCACAAATAACATCATGGAAACCACAGAAGAATTCAGTTGAGCAAACAACAAACAATCTAATGACACCATATTCAAGAGCTTCTGGGTCATTCGTTATGAATAGACCCAACAATGGATAACGGAACAAAAGAACTATACCAGTCAAACTAAGACTGACAATTGTCATGCTACCAAGCGCTGCCCAAAGAACTTTTTTGCTTCGTTTATAATTATGTGCACCTAAGTTTTGTCCGGCAAACACAAGCGCACTTTGATGAAATGCACTTTGCGAAACGTTGACATATCCTTCAACGTTACCACCTGCAGTATTGCCAGAAAGAACAGCCGTTCCAAAATAGTTTACAGATGACTGAATTAGCACATTTGAAATTGAATAGAGAGAACTTTGAATTGCAGCTGGCAAGCCAACTTTGATAATTGACCAAAGTTCACTTGGGTAAAAACGCATGCTTTTTATTGTTAATCTACAAGAACCTTCAATTTGACATAGATTCATTACAACAAGAATCGCAGAAATATACTGAGAAACAACTGTTGCAATAGCAACGCCTGCAACATCCATTTTGAAAACGGCAACACATATCAAATTCAAGACAATATTAGCAAAACCTGCAACAGTTAGGTAATATAATGGTCTTTTTGTATCTCCATTTGAGCGAAGAATAGCAGCACCAAAGTTATATATCATACTTCCTGGTGTACCAAGAAAATATATTGTCAAATATAATGTGGATAATTCCAAAACATCTTCTGGAGTATCCATCCATAAAAGAAAATTACGAGAGAAAAAGAGTCCAATTATTCCCACGAAAATGCCAATTATTATAGCGAGCAACATTGATGTATGTACTACTTTGTGAACACCTTCATGATTGCGAGCACCTAAATATTGAGCTGTTAGAACCGCAGTGCCAACGGACAATCCAATAAAAGTGCTAACAAGCAGTGCAACCAATGATCCAGTTGCACCAACTGCTGCTATGCATTCTGAGCCAGCAAAATTACCAACTACAACCAAGTCAGCAGAGTTGAATAGTAATTGTAGAATGCTTGATAGCATCACTGGCAAGGCAAAGAACATTATTTGACTAAATAGTGGTCCTTGTGTCATATCTAGTGTTCTTTTTTTGGTAAACATATGTGACTCCTTTCGTTTTAAAATTCAATGGGATTTTAGCACAAAGAGAATGCACAATCAATGCTTTTTTGTTCTTTTAGATGAATGTTTTTCAAATTTTTCCACCTTGTTACTTTTACTCATGTCTTCTCTTGATTTTGACAAATAATTGCGTTACAATAACGAAAGTTAAAACTTAAATAAAAATCACTACATAATTTTCTAAGAAAGCTTAAATATATGTTTACTTTTAAATTACAACTTGGTTGCATTATTGTACTTGCATACATTATAGCACTCTATATTAGAGGTACTAGAAGTACACACATAATACGCAATCATTATTTTGATTTGCTTTTGTGGATTACGCCACTAGCAGTAACTTTTGATGGTGTAACCGCATGGACTGTAAACCACATGGATATTGTGCCGGGTTGGCTGAATTTACTGTTCCACGCACTTTTCTACATCACAATGGATATTGTGATTATTTTATCTTATATCTACATGATTGAGATTACACAAGGAATCCCAAAGGATAAAAAGGGTCGTATACTTATCCTTTTGATTCCTGCATTTATTTCAATATCGATTATTTTAGGTTTTTTATGGCAAACTTACTATATTGCCGGAGAAACCACATACTACTCCATGGGAATATCAGCAATTGCTTGTTATGCATCAATGGTAGTTCATTTTGGACTAATATTTGGAAATGTCCTTATTAAAAGACGAACATTAGAAAAGCGTAAATTTATTGGAATTATTTCATTCCTATCTCTGTCATTCCTAATGTTATTAGTACAAATCATTTGGCCTGAATCCCTTGTGTCATCAATATTGCCAACCTTACTTGTATTGGGATTGTATATCAATTTTGAAGATCCTAACATCAAGCGTGTTCAATTGTTCTACTCTGAAATGGTTATCAGTTTCTCAACATTGGTTGAGAGTCGTGATAATAGCACTGGCGGCCACATTAAACGCACCAAGGGATATGTTGGCATTATTCTAGATGAAATGCAAAAGCACACCAAGTATCGAAAAATCCTGACTCGTGACTACACTAAGAACATACTAGAAGCAGCTCCACTTCATGATATCGGCAAAATTTCCACACCAGACTATATCCTTCAAAAACCCGGTAAATTAACTGATGATGAGTATGCCATTATGAAACAGCACTCATCAAATGGTGGAGAGATTATTCGTAACACATTCAATGATTTGAGTGAACCTGAATTCATTCAAATTGCTTATGAGGTTGCTAAATACCATCATGAAAAATGGAATGGAAAAGGATATCCAGGAGGTTTAAAGGGCGAAGAAATTCCATTGCATGCACGTGTCATGGCAATTGCCGATGTGTTTGATGCAGTTTCTGCAAAACGTTGCTACCGTGATGCTCTTCCTCTTGATGTATGTTTTGATATAATTGAAAAAGGTTCTGGTACCGATTTTGATCCAGAGCTAACTAAAATATTCATGGATGCCAAAGATGAAGTATTAAATCTTTACAATGGACAAACTTAAAAAATCGCACCTGGTTTTACGCCAGGTGCTTTTGATTTTAACTCATGTCAGTACTAATCAATTGTTGGTTCTGTTTTTGTGATACAGAAACAAATGTAGAAAAATCCCTCCACTTCGCTTGGTTGACAAGAAATTCTAAAGATTCCATTTGTCGGAAGTTTTGCTAAAGCATTTCCTTCATATTTTTTATTCATCACTTCTGTTCCCGCTATCTCTATTGAGCCAACATTTACTCCTTGATGATAAACTTCATAATGGGATTTTAATCCATTCAATGAGAAATTAAAACCATATCCCATATTTTTGAGGAAGTCCCAACAATTCTCACCATCAATCTTAAAACTAGAAGAGATATTAGCAAATATTGATGCATCACCACCTATAGAAGAGGTAACTGTGTGTCCAATTTTTCTTGCTTTGCTACTGCCGGTTCTAACATTAACAAAATTGAAGTCTGTAGCTTTTACAATAGTAATCCCTTCACAATCAGCCTTGAACACTTCATTATCGTAACGATCTTTCATTACATAACTTTGATTCAATTTGCCAGTGAAGTGGAATACATACTCTTGCTTTTCTTCTGTGTTGTTTTCTACTTCTTCTCTCTTACTTTGGTTAATCTCATCTTCATTAATACGATTATATTGTGAATAGTCATCTGATGGTTTCTTTGCATTCTTAACAATCATAAATATGCCATAAACAACCGCTATTATACCAACCACCATGACAACAATAACTACAATTTTGCCATTTCCA
>JAKSVJ010000069.1 GCA_024408015.1 Clostridia bacterium | reverse complement strand
TTGAGAACATCATATTATTATCCTCAAGTTTTTTAATCAATTCATCATCTGTGAAAATTCTCTTAACTGCAGTTTGACAGTCATCAAAGTTGCCCTCAACAGCACAAACATTAACATTGTTTCCATCTTGAGTAACCATCTGCCTTAGCTGCATAGGACTTACGCCATTATTAGGATAAAATACTACTATTTGAATATTTTCAACATCTTTAAATCCTTCAAGAGCTGCTTTACCAGTGTCGCCTGAAGCATGTCGGTCCATGCCACAGCTCCATTGAATACACAGTCTTTCCTCCATCGGAAAGCTTAACCAATTTGACCGGCTCATCGTTCTCAAACTTTGACTTATTGTATGCATTCTCAACACAATATGAAATTTCATCTTCTGAGAAATCTGAAAGATATAATTTGAGTATTTCTTTTGCTCTGCCGATATAGTCAAGATTTAACCAATCTTCAAGCTTATCTTTGATATTAGGAATTGATGATCATTATAAAAAAAAACACATGGAATTGTGACTCTAAATTTTCCATCATTTGTACTCTTTAAAGATAATTCACTTTCACCACATTTGCATTTTAGCTTTATTAAGTCACCACTAAGTGCTACAGCACCCGAAATGCCAAAAACAGTACTTCCGCATGATTTGCATCTATATGCAGGTGTTATTTTCTTTACATCTAAAACCATACTACATTCCGTCCTTTTGAGTGTATCTTTCGTAGAAGAAGAGATATTGCTGAGCGATTCCAGCATACTTTCCAAGATCATTTAAATCAATACCACAAGGGTAGTATTTTTCAATTACTCTTTTAATCCAAACATCAACAGGGAAAGCTTCTGTCTTATGATATCCATAAAGCAATGTGCAGTCGGCTACTTTTTTGCCAACTCCGAATATTTGCATAAGATATTTTTCTGCTTCATCAAACTCCATGCTTTCGATGAGTTTTAAATCTATAGTACCTTCAACAATTTTTTTTGCTGCATCGAAAACATATTTTGATCTAAATCCCATTCTTAGTTCGTTTAATTTATCAATTCCTGCTTCATAAACTACTTGTGGAGAAGGGAAAGAATAATATGTATTACCGCTGTACTCAATAGTTTCACCTAGAGTTTCGCAAAGGGCGTTAACTATCTTTTTGATTCTTGGGCTGTTGTTATTTTGAGAGATGATAAATGAGCATAGAGCTTCCCAATGATCTTGTCTTAGAATTCTAATTCCATTTGCAACATCGATTGCTTTTGAAATCGTATCGTTATACTTACCAAAGTGATTTAATATATCATCGTTAATTGTTTCATAATCTTCATCAAGGTCAAGATAGTATTTCCATACGTTTTCGTATTCATTCTCATCTATTCCTTCGATTGAAATACTGTCATCATTTTGTGTTATTCTTATGTATTTTCCAAGAGCAACACCATCTATGTAATTGTCTCTTTTTTCGAATCTAAAACATTGACCACAGTCAAAAGTAAGTTTTGAAACAAAGTTTTTAACTTTAGTTGAGTAAACGTTTACCATACAAATCACTTCCTAGCACTAAAATTATGCACATCTTCGCTAAAAATGTCAAGTAAAATGCGCTTTTTCGGCATTAATGGCCTTGTTTTTTCGGTTTTTGTGTTGATTTGTTAATACAATCGTTGTATAATATCGTGGAATTGTAAACTAGGAGGTGCTCATGGCGGAACAAATATATACGATCCCTATTAACGAATCTTTTGATGCGTCGCTTGAATCAGAAAAGCCAAAATGCCCTCTTTGTGCGCTATATTCAATGCTTGAAAAAAATGCACTTGAAGCCGTCATGGGTGCTGCAATGATGGAACCTGATGTCAGAATTGAAACAAATAGAAAAGGTTTTTGTAAGAGACACTTTGCCAAGATGTACTCAATGGGAAATCGACTAGGTTTAGGTTTAATTTTGGAGAGTCACGTGGCTGAAGTTGAGAAGAATATCTTCTCTCAAGGAACCCTATTTGATCCAAAAAGCGAGAAAGAGCAAAAGAAGCTCACATCACTAGATCAGAGTTGTTATGTGTGCGATAAGGCAAATGACAATTTTGGAAGACTTATGTCAAATGCAATATATATGTGGGAAAACGAAGACGATTTTAGAAGAAAATATTCAAAGCAAACCATGTTCTGTCTACCACATTACAAGACACTTCTTGAATATGGAAATTCATTTCTTGGTAAAAAAGACTTTGCTGAGTTTTTCAAGGATACAAGAAATATAATGCAAAACTACATCAAATCTCTTGGAGAAGACGTCAGTTGGTTCTGTAAGAAGTTTGATTATAGATATGATAAAGAACCATGGTATAACGCAAAGGATGCAGTTCCGCGTTCGATTGCGTTCTTAAGTGGAAACGACGAAATTAACGAATGAGGTATATATTATGAAAAAGTTTAGAAGAATTGGTGTACTTACATCAGGTGGAGATGCTCCTGGTATGAATGCAGCAGTAAGAGCTGTTGTTCGCACTTCACTTACAAATGGTATTGAAGTTTATGGTATCATGGAAGGATACAAGGGTCTTATTGACAACAACTTAAAACTTCTTGCAAAACCAGGTGATGTATCAAATATAATAAACGTTAGCGGAACAATTTTATACACTGAAAGATGCGACGAATTTGCTACACCAGAAGGCATGGCAAAAGCTCTTAAAACTTGCGAAGAAAACCAAATTGATGGTGTAATTGCAATCGGCGGTGACGGCACTTTCAGAGGTGCTACTGACCTTGCTTCTCATGGAATCCCGACAATCGGTGTTCCTGGCACAATTGATAACGATATAGCTGCTACTGATACAACAATCGGATTTGATTCTGCTATGACAATAGATATGGAAATGATTGATTCATTGAGAGCTACATCAGAATCACACGCTAGATGCGCAGTTATTGAAGTTATGGGTAGACATGCAGGAGACATTGCTCTTAATGTTGCTATTTCAATTGGTGCATTTGCGGTAGCTGTTCCTGAAATCTCATTTGATGAAGACAAGCTTATTGCTGACATGATTGAAGCTAGAAAGAACGGTAAGAGATCATTCATTATTGTTGTTTCTGAAGGACTTCCTGGTTATGGTGAGAAATTAACAAAGACCATCAACGAGAAGGCAGGAATTACAACAAGATTTATTAACCCAGCACATATTCAAAGAGGTAGAATTCCATCTTTTGCAGATAGAATTCTAGCAACCGAAATGGGTGAGTATGCTGTAAGTCAGCTTCTTGAAGGAAACTCGGATATCGTTATTTGCAAAGTTGACGACAAACTTTGCACAGTTGATATTCACAAAGCTCTTATGGTTGATAAGATGCTCAAAGGAAAACTTACAGATGAGCAAATTGCAAATATTCCTGCAGAAGATAAAGCCTGGATGGTTGAACGTTGCAACACAATAAATGCTAAAAAGAAAGCTTTGTACGAGTTGACATACAAGGTAAGATAATGGTACAATGAAGCATGGCGATAAGCCATGCTTTTTTTGAGAGGTTATTTTATGGAGGAGCTTAAAGCAAAAAAGAAAAGCGTAGTTGTCGAATATTTAATTTTAACTATAGCAATCATTTTTGTTGCTATGGATATTCACTTCTTTAGAATTCCCAATAACTTTGTTCCTGGTGGGTGCTCAGGTATTGGTATTCTATTAGGTGGATTAATCAAAGGTATAAGCACTACGAATGTCATTTCGATATTGACCTTAGCATTTTTATTAATCGGTTGGATTTTTCTAGGAAAGAACCTTGGTATAAAGACCACATACTGCACACTCTTGTATACTGGGGTTTTGGAACTACTCAATTTGATAGCTCCAATTGATAAGCCACTTCTGGGTGACAAAACATTGGAATTAATTATCTCCTGTTCAATAGCTTGTATTGGAACAGCTTTCGTACTAAAAAATGGAGGCAGTACAGGTGGAACAGAGATAATCGCAATAATTATTAGGAAATATACAAAAACTGATATTAGTTCAGCCATGGTATTTGTTGATATATTGATTGCTGGTGGTTCATTCTTCCTTCTTGACCCTATAGTTGGTGTATATTCTATTCTTTATCTTTTGATTAAGTCATTTGGTGTTCAATTTGCCGTTGACTCAATCAACAGTAGAAAGAACCTTATGATTATAACAACACATCCGGAAGAGGTTGAAGAATATATTATGAAAGAAATCGTCAGGGGAGCAACAGAGTGGGAAGCTTGTGGCGTATTCACTGACACAAAGAAGAAGGTAGTCGTTACTGTTGTGAACAAGTATCAGGCAGCCAAAATAAGAGCATTTGCAAAAAAAGTTGACCCACAATCATTTATTATCATTAATGACTGTCATGAAATCTATGGTAATGGTTTCTTGAACATAACTGATAATTTTTAATTGAGCAAAAAAATGAAATGACCCTTGATGCATTTGTGCTCGAGGGTCAAATTTGTAAAGAGGTTTAAAATGAAAGATTGTAATTGCGGATACTGTATGCGTGGAGAACTCCTTGATAAGTTCGGAATAATCATTTGTGATTTAAAGGTATCAACCCTTATTTTGTTTAAAGAGCAGAGCCACAAGGGAAGATGTATTGTTGCTTACAAGGATCATGTGAGCGAAATAGTTAATATTTCTAAAGAAGAAAGAGAACTATTCATAGAGGATATAAACAACGCCGCTAATGCGATACACAAAGCGTTTGGACCAAAAAAGGTGAACTATGGAGCGTATGGTGACACTGGTTGTCATTTGCATTTTCACTTGGTTCCAAAATATGAGGACGATGAATTTGAATGGGGTTCAACTTTTGCAATGAATCCAAATAGAGTTTATCTCGAAGATGAAGAATACAAAGCAATCATAGAAAAAATAAAATCAAATATAGAAAATTAATTAGTTGGGAGCTGTTATGAATTATATTCCAGATAAGTCAGTTGAGAATGGAAGTTATCTATGTACTTGGCATAGACAAGGTTACGTTGCAAAAAAATATGGCATTACTGGCAATCATGGCGCTGATGTAAGAGATGCTATGACTGCAGAATACTTATTTGGATGTGAGGATAATTACCACTATTTACCAATGGAGTATCGAAAGGGATTATATTTTCTTTTGGACGATGGCTGGGATTTTCCAACAGGATATGAAAGTGTGGGAAGGATTAAGCCGGCAGGATCTATGGAGCCTGATCCTGTTAAATTTGCAAGTTTAGGCACAACACCACTTGAGAGATTAAAAAAGCTAAACGATTTGGCCAAAGAATTTGGCTATGTTGGCTTGGGATTGTGGGTGTCACCTCAAATGCCAATGGAAAATGAAGTACCATCTTTAGAGGTATCGGCTCAATATTGGAAAGAGAAAGCAATTCAAAGTAGGGAAGCTGGCGTAAAATATTGGAAAGTAGATTGGGGCAAGCACAGCACCGACATCGAATATCGTAGAATGATGACTAGGGTCTTAAAGGAAAATGCTCCTGATATATCAATTGAGCACGCATTTGTTCAATCTCCTTTGACAGATGAAGAAGAAAAGCCAAGAAGAAAGCAGATGTCTAGAGAAATACTAGCCATCAGTGATTACTTTAGAACATATGACGTTATGTGGCCAATGCAGGATTCGGCAGTTATCTCACGAGTACACGACGTATTATCAGATCCGTTGCCATTTGAACTTGGAGTTAAGGGAATGATAAATGCAGAATATCAGTACTTGATTGCGGCAGGGCTTGGGTTCCAACTTGGAGCTATGGACCCACAAATAGAGATTTCAGCTGTATTGCGATGGCAGAGAATATGCCCACCATTTAGCGTAAAAGATACAAATTATGTTTTCTCAAAAGAAATGGTTACCGACAACTACTTCTATGCACGTGATATTTGTTGGATAAAAAATGGTGGGACAACGGTTACAGAAACTGCACCCGCTGTGATTGCAAGAGGGTGCAAATTACCCGAAGTGTACACGGATACTTGTGAAAAACCTTATGTACTTGCTTCCAAAAACCCACACTATGGCGCTTATGCCATATCTATATTAAGAAGAAATATCGAACAAAATGCTCACGTAATAATTCCCGCTGATGTCAAAATGGAAATTGATGATGTGCAAGCATTTGTTGGGATATTTGGAAATTATCGTAGTTTGACGCTAATCTATCCTGACAGAGTGCCTGACGATGTTTGTGTATATGCGCAAAATCTCATGGATGATGCGGCTATAGATATTACATCAAAAGTTCAAATTAACGCGAACAGAATATATTTGCCGGGAAGATTGATTTCTCAAATCGGCTCATGTAACTACACTTATTCTAATGACTTAAAAAGCAAAATTTCCGATCCGATGATGTTGATAAAAGTTGAACAGAAGTAAAAAACAAAAAGAGCTGCAAGGGAGAGACTACGTAACGAAGTAGTCTCTCCCTTTGGCTTTTGTAATCAGCCGGAATGATTGAATTGATAGGACAAATCAAAAAATCATTTATTATGGAGGATTACCCAATTAGATATAGATGATTAGAGCGTCAAAAGGTGTTCTTTTAAGCTCTTGTGAATAGTTACCCATCCACATGCGCAATCACGACGCATTATGACATATAAGCAGGCTTCGGTCTGCTTTTTTTGTCTTACATTTAATTTGGATTCTTAATAACCAATATGTTATTAAACGTATTTAAACTACAACTAAACATAGGGAATGCTTTTCTCCCTATATTAGCACTTCCGTTTAAATCAGAATTGATCACAGTATTATCTTTTGCTCTCATATACAATCCACGATAACCATTTTTGTTATGAACACCAAGATATGTACTA
>JAKSVJ010000068.1 GCA_024408015.1 Clostridia bacterium | reverse complement strand
GACTTTGTATGAATAACTTCGCCGCAAGCACAAGTAACAGTGCAATCGACATAGTCTGGATGTATTCCTTCTTTCATGTTCGTATACCTTTCTTTAAGAATTTTGCACGTAGTATGATATCACATAATTTATGAATTTGCAAGACTTTTTTTTATTTTTTATTCTTTTCCTTCAAAGTTTCTTCGGCCGCACTCAAAATGGCATATTTGCCACTCTCGAATGTTAATCCACCCTGGAAAAATGCTGTATATGGATACTTCAATGGACCATCAGCTGATATTTCAATTGAAGAGCCTGAAGTAAATGTACCTGCAGCCATAATAACCTGATCGCTATAACCAGGCATATCCCATGGTTCTGGAGTAACGTATGAATCCACAGCAGATCCAAATTGAATTCCACGGCAGAATGCACACAAGCCTTCTGCTGTTTTTAATTTTACTGTCTGAATAATATCGTGTCTGTCAACATCGTATGAAGGTTCAACTTCATAACCTAACTTATCAAAAACATAAGATGCAAATGCAGCTGTCTTCTTAGCTTGTGCAACAATGTGAGGAGCCATAAAGAAGCCTTTAAACATCTTTCTATTCTCTCCAAGTGTCGCACCACACTCTTTGCCTATTCCAACACTTGTAAGTCTATATGATGCAAGTTCTACTGCCTTCTTTGTTCCTGCGATATATCCTCCAGTTTCGGCAATACCGCCACCAGGATTCTTTATCAATGAACCAATAATCATATCCGCGCCATAAGCAGTTGGCTCAGCATTATCACAAAACTCGCCATAACAGTTATCAACCACAACGTATGCTTTTGAAATAGAATGAGCAAATTTTGCAATTTCGCCAATTTCTTTTGCTGATAGAGTTGGTCTATTTTGATAACCTTTTGATCTCTGAATGAAGATTACTTTAATTGAATCTCCATATTCATCAACTTTACTCTTGATAGTTTCATAATCTATAGAACCATCTTCTTTTAGGTCAACTTGGTCATATTTTACTCCAAAGTCAGCCAATGAACCATCACCATTTTTATACTTGTCACCAATAACTTCAGCCAATGTATCATATGGCGCACCAGTTACTGACAACAAAACATCATTCGGTCTTAATAAGCCAAATAAACCGATTGTAAGGGCTTGTGTTCCATTTACAATATTGTGACGTACTACTGCATCTTCAGCACCAAATACGTCTGCATAAATAGACTCTAGTGCTTCTCTACCAATATCACCATAGCCATAGCCTGTTGATCCCGCAAACATAGCTTCACTAACACGATATTTTCTAAATGAAACCAACACTCTTGCTGTATTTTCTTCAGCTATTCTATCGAATTCTTCGAATTTATCTTTTAATGCAACCTTGGCCTCATCAGCCAATTTTAGCAACTCTTTTGAAAACTCCATAATCAATCAAGAACTGTTTCACAGATTCCTTTCATAATTTCTATTCCGCCTTCAACGTCGTCCATATCAATAGTTTCAACACCACTATGACCATATCTTGTTGGAACTGAAATTGCACCAGCAACACATCCGCCTCTAGCTTGTTGCAACATACATGTATCTGTGCCACCACTCTCAAGAATTTCAAGCTGATATTTGATGCTATCCTTTTTAGCGATATCTCTCATCAACTCAACCATCTTCTTGTGGCAAATAACCATACCATCTTTCAATTTAATTGCTGGACCAGCACCAAGAACAACCGCAAATGGAGCTGAGTTAATAACATCACCCGCACCACCGATATCTACAGCAACACCATAGTCTGGACCAATTTCAAAAGCGCTTGTCTTAGAACCGCGAACACCAACTTCTTCTTGGCATGTAAAAACAAAATATGTATCGTTTTCACAAGTTCTCATTCTCTTTGCTACTTCGAAAATCATATAGCAACCAATTCTATTATCAATAGGTCTTCCGCAAACTCTGTGTCCGCAGAGTTTTTCAAAAGTTGGAACTACTCTACAGAAGTCGCCAATCTTTACATGTTTTTCTGCTTCTTTTTTATTCTTAGCGCCAATATCAACATAAACCTTCTCTGGAGAATAGCTTTGAACTGCTGTTCTTGCCTCTGGAACAAGAACACCGTGTGTTCCATTGTTAAAAGTTACATGGGAAAAAGATGATGCTGTAAAGTTAATACCGCCAATTTTAGATACTCTTAGATATCCTTCATCAGTGATGTAGTTAACCATAAAACCAATCTCATCCATATGAGCTGCAAACATTAACTTTTTATCACTTGATTTTCCCTTTTTATGAGCGATAAGTGAACCCATTGGATCCATATATACTTCATCAACATATGGAGCAATTTCTTTAGCAATTACTCCTGCAACTCCGCTTTCATCACCTGAAACACCAGATGCTTTCACGAATTTCTTTAAAAAATCTATTTCAGCCATTTTATACCTCCTAAATAAGTCCAGTAACAATTGAAGTTACTGAGTTCATGTCTTCTATCGAAATCATTTCAGACGCACTCTTAATATATCTTACTGGAATTGATATTCCAAAACATACTCTGCTTCCAGATGAGCGTTGAACTACTGCACCTGCGCCTAGCTTTGACTGTCTCATAACAAGTTGATATTTATATCCATTGTCATCTGCAACTGTTGTAGCTTTACTTATCATGTCTCTATCAAAAAGAGTTTTTGCATCACCATACATAACAACAGCTCCACCACCAAGTTTACAAATTTGTGATTCTTGTGGTACATCAGGTGTATCCACAGCACCTAGACCATCAACAACAATTGATTTTTCAGGAGCTATAACATTAGTAGCTACTTCGGCACCCATGTCACCTATCTCACCTAATACAGTGAAGACAAAATACAAATTATCGTGAGCAATATTATTTGCCTTAATGTTTCTAATAACCTCAATTAATGAAGCGCATGCACTTCTAGAACCAAGAGCCTTGCCTTTAATAAAGTTTCCAACTTCTCCAAAACTTGGGGCAAATGTACCATAATCGCCAACGTTTACAAAAACATTTGCATCTTCTTTAGCTTTTGCGCCTATTTCTGCATAAATTCTATCAATAGGAGTTGGTTTTGAGCGTTCATCACCTGATAATGAGTGAATTGGTCTTGCAGCAAACAAGCATTTTGTCTTTCCATTGATAATACCAATTCTACCGGAGATCCTTTGTGATGGAACATCACCAAAGAATTTCATCCAAACTTTACCATCGCCGTCAACGTCTTTAACATAAAAACCTGGCTCATCCATGTGTGCACAAATCATTGTTTTTGTTGAAGAACCATTATTTGATGGTATTTCAGCTACTACATTTCCTACTCTATCAATAGTGACATTTGCATCTTGTCCGATTTGTTCAATAATCAAATTTGCAACATTCTTTTCACGACTTGAAGGGCCAAAAGCATCTGATAATGCTTTAACTAATTCAATTCCACTTAATCTCATTTTACTACCTCCTTGTTTTCAAGAATTGCAGCAATGAGTTTTGCTGTATTTTCAATATCAACATCCATTACTGTTTCTATTGCAGTATGCATGAAGTACACTGGGATGCTAATTAAAGCTGTTGGAACGCCTCTACCGACAAAAGCAATATCATCAGCATGTGTTCCTGTGTGAACACCTTCCAAGCTCACTTGATAATCTATAACTTTGTCATCAGCAATGCATTTTATACTTTCGTATAAATCCTGATTTAGTATGAGAGACTGGGACAAAACAGGACCTCCGCCCATTTTCATGTCCACTCCCTTTTTACCATCCGGAGCCATTCCAAAAGTTACATCAAGAGCGATAGCAGCATCAGGTTCTATTCTATATGTTGCAGCACTTACAGCTCTATGACCAACTTCTTCTCTACAAGACATTGAGAAATATAAATCATACTCCATCTTGTCTTTATCAAGGATTTCAACTGCTCTAACAACAGCAGCTGCACAAACCTTGTCGTCCATACCTTTTCCGTACCAATAACCATTTTGAAGTTCACCATAAACAGGTTTGAAACCAACAGGTGTGCCAATCTCAATCTCTTTATCAACTTCATCTTTTGGCAAACCGACATCAATAAGAGTATCAGAAACAGATGTCAATTTTGGTTTATCATCATCGGATTTTATGCATGATGGCTTCTCTACTCCTATACCAGCCAAAACCTTTGTTTTTCCATATACGCAAAGTTCAGCGCCAGGTAGTAGTCTTGCATCAACGCCACCGATTGAGCATACTCTCAAAAAACCTTCTTTTGTTATGCCTTTTACCATAAGACCAACTTCGTCAAAGTGTGTGTCAATAAACAACTTTTTGGCATTTGGTTTGCCACATTTTTTGATGAAAATGTGGTTACCAACATTGTCTTTTTGGCATTCGTCAAACAATGGTCCTACAAGTTCAATTAGTTTTTCTGATTCCGAATATTCATATCCATTAATCGCCATTAATGAGCATATTTGGAATACTATATCCTTAAGTTCCATATCTCTTCCTTTCAATTAGTTATTTGCTCGGAGATAATCTGCTTTACTAGTTCGCAGAATCTATCACCACGTTGTTCAAAATTAATAAAAGCATCAAAGCTTGCACATGCTGGTGTTAGCAAGACAATATCTCCAGATACTGCTTTGTCACAAGCATATTTTACCGCTTCATCGAATGACTTGATATATTTAATATCACCATCAAAATTCGCTTTCAGCATCATATTCATAATTGATTCACCAGTATCACCAGTACAAACAAGAGTGTGTACCTTTTCTTTAATTGGTTCCACTAATGGTGTCATATCAAGATGTTTATCATAACCACCGACAATGGAAATCAATTTTTTATCATAACAGCTCAGGGCGGCTATAGTTCTAGTTGGCGATGTATCAATTGAACTGTTAACGTATTTGATTCCGTTTTTTTCTTCAACAAGTTCTATTCTATGCCTAACTCCACCAAATCTTTTGGCAACAGCACACATATTCTCTACATCAACAATACCATCCAAAGCAAGCATTGCTGCCATATAGTTTTGTGCGTTATGTTTACCAGGAATCTTAATTTCAGTTTTTGATATGATATCTTTTCCGTAAAGCTTTATACTCGTACCATCAAAATATGCTTCACTTTTTGATTTTTCACATGAAAAATACTTTGCGTTAGTATTACAAATAGAACTTGTGATATCATTGTCTGCATTTAGGACCAGCTTACAACCTTTATGTTGATTTAGATATATATTCTTTTTCGCCTCAACATACTCTTCCATTGAAACATGCCAATTCAAATGATTCGGAGTTATATTTGTAATAACAGCAACACTTGGAGAAAATCTCATTGTCATAAGTTGAAAGCTCGATAGTTCAAGAACAACATAGTCATTGACACTAACATCATCAATATGTTCGATGAGTGGAATGCCAATGTTACCACCTAACCATACTTTCACATTGCTATTTTCAAACTGTTTTTCTAGCATTTTTGAAATTACAGTTGTTGTTGTAGTCTTTCCATCACTACCCGTTATTGCTATGATGTGTCCTTTACAATTGGAACAAAAGACTTCCATCTCACTCGTTAATATTGCTTTTCCTATCTGGTTTTTAACCACATCCGGTCTTATTCCAGGTGATCTTACAGCAATATCACAATTTATGTCTTCAAGCCATTTATCGCCAAACACAAGTTTTACACCGAAGCTATTCATTGTGTTTATAACTTCATCACTTGGCTTTTTTATATCTCTTCCCTCAACGATAGCTCCATGCTCAATAAAGAAACGCATTGCCGCCATATTGCTCTTTCCCATTCCGAGTAGAGCAACTTTTTTACCATTGAAGTCGTTCATTTTATCATTATTATACATTTGTATTATTTTTCAATTTGTCGGCCATATAAGCAAAATCATCTATTGACAACTTTTCACCTCTCACGTCTCTAGGATATCCTAATTCCTCTGCCACGTTCTCTGTGAACTCTTTTGGAGATATACTAGATAATGCATTTGCAAGAGTTTTTCTTCTTTGTTCAAATGCCAATCTAACTAATGTAAATAGCAATTTTGTATCAGAACATTTCACAGAAGGTTCTGACAATTTATTCATTTTTATTACTGTCGATGTTACTTTTGGAGGTGGTATAAAGTTACCCGGAGCAACATTGAAACACTTCTCTGACTCGGAATAATATTGAACAGCGGCAGTAATTGCTCCATATTCTGATGTGCCTGGGTTTGCACATAATCTATCGGCAACTTCCTTTTGAATCATAACTGTAATAGATTCAATAGGACTATCCTCTTCCAACAGTTTCATAATAATAGGTGATGTTATATAGTATGGCAAATTTGCGCAAACACAAACTCTCATGTCTCCAAAGTGATCTTTGCAAAACTCTTTGAAATCAATCTTCATCGCATCGCCTTCAATAATTTCAAGGTTGTTAAATCTTGACAAAGTTTCATGAAGTACAGGAATCAAATTACGGTCTATTTCTATTGCCACAACCTTTTTATATAGTGGACAAAGAGCCTCTGTCAAAGTACCTATGCCAGGACCAATTTCGATAATACCACACTCTTCATCAGCACATATTTCTGCTATTGTATCAACGACTTGAGCATTGGTTAAAAAGTTTTGTCCATATCGTTTTTGAGGGTTAATTCCGTGTGCTCGCATCACTGCATGAGCGTAAGTCAAATCAGTTAATCTCATCTTCCACCACTTAAGTAAATATTGACAAAAACACCCAATTATGTTAGAATTTTCGCGTTGCTGGTGTAGCACAGTTGGTAGTGCAGCTGATTCGTAATCAGCAGGTCGTGTGTTCGAGTCACATCACCAGCTCCAGA
>JAKSVJ010000067.1 GCA_024408015.1 Clostridia bacterium | reverse complement strand
TGTATACCTTTTGATGGTGAAAGTGCTAGTGCTAGTTGCTTAGAGCCCTCTGTTGGACATGAGTCAGCTAACATCTCGCGTATTTTATCAAATTCTAATATCTTGATGGCTCTTTCAAAACTGTTTGTACTATTTCTCATAGGTCATCAATATCTATACGTTCAATCTTTGGAAGGTCAGCATTTCGTCTCGGCTGACGTTTTAAGAGATCATATTTGAATCTCATACACTTACTGTCAGCCCTAACAAGGCCCTTCTTTGAGCAGAGCATATATTCGTTGCCAGAACCATCGTCTGGAGCGACTGTTGCATACTCACAAAAAGCACAAAATTTTTCAATCTCCACCTTGTTTTTCAAAGCTTTTCCTCCTATATATTTTTCTCCTTTATTATTATATACCAATGGCATTTATTTTTCCATTATTTTTTTATGTTGATGGGTTGATTTTTCATAAAAATACTAACAATTAATCAAATTCTATGGTAAAATGAAAGCAGTAATATAGAACAATCGAGGTTCACATGTTTGAAAAAATAATCTACACAGATTCTATTGAACATACTGCAACATTATTTGGCAATTTTGACTCTAATGTTGCTATTGTTGAGCGCACTTTTAATGTTGATATTTTTAATAGAGACACAGAAAAAACAAGTGGTGATGCAATAGTTATTAGGGGTGAAAACAACGACAATGTACTTAATGCTTTCACAGCACTTGAATACTTAAAAGAGATGGTTGTCATGGGCACCGATCTTAACGAGCAAAACGTTGGATATGTTGTAAATATTGTTAAGAACGGCGAAACCCTCGAGAAATTCGGTGAAGAATGCATTTGCATCACTACCAAAGGTCGACCAATAAAAGCCAAAACTGTCGGTCAAAAGAAATATGTAGAAGCAATAAAGAAAAACACAATCGTTCTTGGTATTGGTCCAGCAGGAACTGGTAAAACATTCCTAGCTGTTGCCGCAGCTTCAACGGCTCTTAGAAACAAAGAAATATCTAGAATCATTTTAACAAGACCTGCGGTAGAAGCAGGAGAAAAACTCGGTTTTCTTCCAGGTGATTTGCAAAATAAGATAGACCCGTATTTAAGACCACTTCATGATGCGTTGTTTGAGATGCTAGGCAGTGAAACATATCAAAAACACATTGAAAGAGGAACAATTGAGATTGCGCCTCTTGCATATATGAGAGGTAGAACTCTTGATGACAGCTTTATCATACTAGATGAAGCTCAAAACACAACTCCAGAACAGATGAAAATGTTCCTAACTCGTTTGGGATTTAATTCAAAAGTTGTGGTTACAGGTGACTTAACTCAAACCGACTTGCCTTTTGGCAAAACAAGCGGTTTGCTTGAAGCCACTAAAATTTTGAAAGATATCGAAGGAATAGCTATTCACGAGTTCACAGAACGTGATGTTGTAAGACATAAATTGGTTCAAAAGATCATTCTTGCTTACGACAAATATGAAAAAGAAAATATCGCAAAAACACACAAATATTCAGTAAAAAGGAATAAAAATGAAGGTTAAAGTTGTTTTTTCAAATAATCAAAAGCACTTAAAGATAACTACAGAAATAAAGTCAATGCTTAGAGATGTTATTAAGCGCACCCTCGTTTCAGAAGATTTTGGAAACGATGCCGAGGTGTCCTTAAGCTTTGTTGACAATGAGGAAATCCATAGATTGAACAAAGAGTTTCGTGGAATAGATAGACCAACAGATGTTTTATCATTCCCTATGCTTGATGGCGACGATGACACTGGAGATTTCGATATGTATGTTGACTCATTAGTGCTGGGTGATATCATCATTTCCGTTGAAAAAGCTATTGCTCAAGCATCGGAATATGGACATTCAATTGAGCGTGAACTTGCCTTTTTAACTGTTCATTCAACATTGCATCTTTTGGGTTATGATCACGAAACTGGTCCGGAAGATGAACATATCATGTTCGACAAACAAGACAAAATATTAGAATCAGCAGGGATTATAAGATGACAAAAACATTATTCGCAGCGTTAATTGGTAGACCTAATGTAGGCAAATCAACACTTTTAAATCACCTTCTTGGTGAAAAAGTATCTATAGTTTCAAACAAGCCTCAAACCACAAGAACAAAGATTACAGGTATTTTAACAAAAGACGAAACTCAATACGTATTCCTTGATACTCCAGGCGTTCATAAACCCCAAAACAAACTCGGATCATTTATGGTTAAAGAGGCAAACAATGCTGTTGGTGATGTTGATGTTGTAATGTGGCTTGTTGAATCCGGTGATAAAATCGGACCTGTTGAATCTTCTCTCATAAAAAAGTTTAGCACAAGCGATGTTCCTGTTATTCTTCTTGTAAACAAGACTGATATATCAAAAGCAGAAGAAATTGGTAATACAATTCTAAGATTCTCTTCCGAAATGGAATTTGAAGCTGTAATTCCAATAAGCGCTAAAAATGGTGAAAATGTTGATGCAATTTTTGAAGAATTAGATAAATTCTCATTTGAAAATGATTGGATATTCCCTGATGACATGATTACTGACCAACCTGAAAGAGTTATGGCAGCAGAGATTATTAGAGAAAAGCTTCTTTTAACACTTGATAAAGAAATTCCTCATGGCACAGCTGTTGTTATTGAAGAATTCAAAGAAAGCAACACAATGATTTCAATCAGAGCGGAAATTTTCTGTGAAAAAGCTTCACACAAGCCAATTATCATAGGAAAAGGCGGGGCTGAACTAAAAAGAGTTGGAACAAAAGCTAGAGAAGATATGGAAAGATTCTTTGGCGTTAAAGTATTCCTTGATTTGTGGGTAAAAGTTAAAGAAAACTGGCGTGAATCTGAAGTTACAATAGCAAACTTCGGATACAAAAAAGACGAATTCGATGGATATTAATGTTAAAGGTGTCGTGCTTAGCGAAACTAACGTCGGTGAGTACGACAAATACATGACTGTACTTACTGCTGAATACGGAAAAATGTCTGTTTACGGCAGTAATGTTAGACGATTAAAAAACAAGAACTTCACTGCTACTCAGTTGTTCTCTTACTCCGAGTTTTACTTGACTCAAAGAGGGGATCATTATGTCGTAAAGGAATCCATGTTAATCGATAGTTTCTATGGTCTTAGAAAGACAATTGATTCACTATCAATCGCAGGTTATCTTGCTGAGGTTGCTTCATATATGTCAGTTGAGGGTGAAAATGCCGAAGAATTGTTGAGACTAGTTCTGAATTCTTTCTATTTGATTGCCCAAGAGAGTAAACCTCTAAAAATGATAAAAGGGGTCTTTGAATTAAGAGCCGCCTGCATTGAAGGTTTCGCTCCTGATCTTGTAGCATGTAATTCTTGTAAAAAACATAACCTCAACATCTATTACTTTGATGCTGAGGCTGGTAATTTTTATTGTGAAGATTGCTTCAAAAAATCGAGCAATAGTTTTGAGGAATCTTTATATAAAACAAACGAATCAGAAGGCATTTATCCAGGTACTAGACTCATTTTAATTCTCTCTCCTGATGTATATCTTGCAATGAGATATGTTGTTTATTCAAAACAGGAAAAACTATTCTCTTTTGTTTTGCAAGATAAAGCTCTTGATGATTTTTCTTCAGTATGTGAAAAGTATTTATTGTGTCATACTGAATATCAATATAAGACTTTATCATTCCTAAAACAGATTATGTAAAAAGGTGCGCTCAAAGATACCAAACGGTATTTGAAAACGCACCTTGTTTTTATTTTTTATCGCCCTCGTATTTCACTTCAGTAGATAATTGTTGAGCAAAATTTGCTCTAAACTTTTGTCTAAATTCGTCACGAAGTTTTGCTTGTTCTTTTTTCTCTTCTTATGTCAAACCAACGGTTTTTTGTTTTTTTGCAAGCTCGTTAATTCTATCAGTTAAAGCACTCATTTTAATCCTCGATTGTTATTGACTCAATCTTTTGTTCATCAAGTGGTCTATCATTATAGTTTGTTCTAACTTTAGCAATTCTATCAAGAACATCAAAACCGTCTGTCATTTTACCAAAAGCAGCGTATTGACCATCAAGATATGGTGCATTCTTGTGCATGATAAAGAACTGTGAACCAGCTGAGTTAGGGTTCATTGAACGAGCCATTGAGATGACGCCTCTTTCGTGTTTCAATGTGTTGTTTACACCATTTGCTTTGAATTCACCCTTGATTGTCCAACCTGGACCACCCATACCAGTTCCCTGTGGGTCTCCGCCTTGAATCATAAAACCTTCGATAACACGGTGGAAGATTAATCCGTTATAGAATCCACTTTTTGCAAGTTTAACAAAGTTTTCAACTGTAATTGGAGCAATATCTTTATATAATTCAAGAGTCATTACTCCGCCATTTTCCATTTTAATTATTGCGTTCATTTTTGTTTCTCCTAGTGTTTTTAACTGTTTACATTTTATCACAAGAAGACCATGTATTCAACATTTTTGGTTTAACTAAATTGCAATTATTAGTAACTCATGGTATACTTTGAGCAAAGAATAAACTAGAGGTTATTTATGAATAAGAAACTATACAAAGTAATGTTTACAGGAGATAGTGTTACCGACGCAGGAAGCCTTAAACCTGTTGGCGATGGAATAAACGAAGTGGGAACAGGATATGTATCAAATATTATGTTTTGGTCATGGGCTGATCATCCTGATATGAACGTTAGAATTATGAATTCTGCTATCAGTGGCAATACTTCAGTAAAACTTATTGGTAGATTCGATGACGATGTTCTTTCTTATAGTCCTGATGTTGTTTATATCCTAATAGGAATTAATGATGTACGTCGATTTGTGGATGAAAACATGGTAAAACCAGAGTATCAAATATCAATATCAAGAACGTTTGAAAACCTCTCATTAATGATAGAAAAATGTCAAAAAGCAAATTCAAAGCCAATTGTCATTTCTCCACTCTTCTTTGATTTAAATAAAAAAGATGACACAAGAAAGCTAAGGGACGAACTTGATATTGGTTATAAAAACATTTGTAATAAATACAATGTTGAATATATCGATGTTCAAGTAAAAATTGATAAATACATGAAAAAAGGTAGCGCTGCTATGTTGTCAGCTGACAGGATTCACCCTAGCCAAATTGCCAATGTAATAATTGCAGACACTATATACAACACAAAGTCCTTTAAAGAGTTATTTGACTAAAAATCCAGGGGCTTACGATTTTCGTATTTTTCGATACGATTTTTATTGACAACGCATTATAGGCGATATATACTATTATCGTAAAGGGAGTAGTTAGAAGCTCTAACGCTTTAACAGATATCGTCATTTCGGCTTTTGCCCGGTACTGTTTAATAAGAATAACAAGACTTTACATCAATACATTAGTATTGGTGTAAGGTCTTTTTTTGTGCAATAACACTTCCTTAATAATAATTTTGGCAGGAGGAAAATATTATGCCACCATTTGTATTCCCTATTATTATTGCTGTATTAGCAATAGCATTGTATTTCATTGGAGGTTATTTAAAAGCACCTCCAGACACAGCATTCATTATCTCTGGTCTTGGAAAAAAGAGAATTCTCATTGGTAAAGCAGGATGGCACTTCTTATTCTTTGAACGTGTAGATAAACTGTCTCTCAAAGTAATGCAAGTCGATGTAAAAACAACAGAAGCAGTTCCAACAAATGAATTCATTAATGTAACTGTTGATGGTGTTGCAAACATCAAAATCTCTTCAAACCCTGAACTTTTGAAAAAAGCAGCAGAATCCTTGCTTGGCAAAAAACAAACAGAACTTATTGCCTTGGTAACACAAGTACTTGAAGGTAACATGCGTGAAATTGTTGGTTCTGTTGGACTTAAAGAAATGGTTCAAGATCGACAAGGAGTTGCTAAAAAAATCACAGAAAACGTTGTTCCAGATATGGAAAAACTTGGTATTGAAGTTGTTAACTTTAACATTCAAAACTTCAAAGATGCTGCTGGAACAATTGAAAACATGGGTATCGATAACGTTGAACAGATTAGAAAAAATGCTCAAATTGCAAAAGCAAACGCTCAAAGGGATATTGCTATCGCCACAGCAAATGCACAGCAAGAAGCTAACGCTGTTAAGGTTGAAGCGGAAAAGAAAATTGCTGAACAAGATGCAGCCCTTGCGGTTCGTCAAGCTGACATGAAAGTATTAGCTGATGCTAAGAAGGCTGAGGCCGATGCTGCATATTCAATCCAGCAAGAAAATCAACGTAAGACAATTGAGGTAACAAAAGCCAATGCAGACATTGCAAGAAAAGAAAAGGAAGCTGAACTTGCAGAAAGAGAAATTGCATTAAAAGAACGTCAACTTGATGCAGACATCCGTAAACAGGCAGATGCAATGAAATACAAAGCTGAAAAAGAAGCTGAAGCATTGCTAATAAGACGTCAACGTGAAGCTGAGGCAAAGAAATTCGAAGCAATTCAAGAAGCTGAAGCTAAAAAAGCAGAGGCAGAAGCATTAAGATATGCTATGGAACAAGAAGCTGAGGGTATTAGAGCAAAAGGTATAGCTGAAGCTGAAGCAATTGAGAAAAAAGCCGAAGCGCAAAAAAAGATGGGTGAAGCTTCAGTTCTTGAAATGTATCTCCAAGCTCTTCCAGAAGTTGTTAAAAACGCCGCCGCTCCTCTCGCTCAAACAGACAAAATTGTTATGTATGGCGATGGAAATAGCACAAAGGTTGTTAGAGATGTTATGTCAAGTGCAAATCAAATTGTTGAAGGCATGAAAACACTAATTGAGAATGGCGAGACAATGTTTGTAAAACAAGAAGAAAAACTACTATCATGACAAGGCTGGGATTGGAGGTATAAAAAGTGAATAGTGCAGGATTTATTTATTAATGATAGCATTTGGGATATTAATAGGCATTG
>JAKSVJ010000066.1 GCA_024408015.1 Clostridia bacterium | reverse complement strand
TAGTTCAAATAACTATGATTTGGTTCATGCTCATGCAAGAATACCGGCCTTCTATTGTTCGACTTTGTGCAAAAAATATGATGTTAGATTTGTAACTACAGCTCATTTTAAGTTTTCAACAAGTCCATTATGGAGAAGGTTAACTAATTGGGGAGAAAAGACATTTTCTGTTAGTGAAGATATTTCCGGGTATTTGTTAGATAACTATAACGTTCATAGAGATAACATTGTATATGTGCCTAATGGCATCGATTTTGATAAGTTCAAGTATGACAGTGAACTTAGAAAAGAAACAAGAAAAGAAATTGGTGCGGAGAAGAGAAAAGTTGTTCTTAATATATCAAGGCTTACACAACCAGCTTCAATTTGTTCAATTAAGATACTTGAGTCTGCCAAAGAGATACTAAAGGAAAATCAAGAGTATTTATTTGTTTTTATCGGTGTTGGTGATGATTATCCATATATTAAAGAAGAATCCGAGAAAATAAACAAAGAATACGGAAAAACTTTAGTTCTAACTTTAGGCGAGAAAAAAGATGTTGTTCCATATCTTTGTGCAGCAGACATCTTTATAGGTCCATCAAGAGCAGCATTGGAGTCTTTGAGTGTGGGTATACCAACACTTATTTGCGGCACAAATGGATATATCGGTGAACTAACAAAGGATAATTATGATGTTGCTGAAAGTACAAACTTATGCTGCAATGGTTGTTACGAATCATCTGTTGGAAATATAGTTAATGGTATTAAAACTATTTCAAAAAAGAGCAAGTCTGAGATACTAGAGCTTATTAGAAATCAAAATGATTTTATTGAAAGATATTCAATAAAACGAATGGTTGATATTTACGAAAGTGTATACCTAAAATTAGATGGTATAAAGCTTAAGTCTAAAGCAAATGCTTTGATGTGTGGTTATTATGGCTATGATAACCTTGGCGATGAAGCGATGCTCTCATCTTTCATGAGTGAAGTTCGTAATATAAACAAAGATATTAATATTTGTGTTATGACTTCAAATCAGAAAAACACATATAATGAGCATTTAGTTCAAACTATAAATAGATACAATATTTTTTCTATTATCAAAAAAATAAAAGAGACAGGGCACCTCATAGTTGGAGGAGGAAATCTCTTTCAAAACAAAACGAGTAATAGATCATTGTACTACTATTTGTATATTATTAAATTGGCAAAGAAATATGGTGCTAAGGTAATTATTTATGCAAATGGTTTTGGCCCATTAAAAGATGGTAAGGATCGAAATGTCATTGAAGCTCTTAAAGGTGCTGACTATATTTCAGTAAGGGAAAAGAGTTCATATGATTTTTGTGTTAAGAATGGCATTGATGCTGTTTTGACAGCAGACCCTGTTTTCTTAAATGAGTTCACTTCACGTGAAAGCTTTAACTCAGACTATTTTGTAATGGTACCTCATGGCATAAAATCTTATGAGATAAATGATGTATGTGCAAACATTAGAACATTACAGACAAAATTATGTTTAACTCCTGTGATTGTGTCATTGCATGACAAACAAGATGCTTATTTGTGTCAGAGTATTTCCGATAGGCTCGGTGGAAAATGTCAATTTATGTCACAACTTGGCTTTGGAACGTTACAAGATATTATCAAATCATCTGCTTTTGTTATATCAAATAGATATCATGCAGTTGTTTGTGCGGTTATGACCGATCAAATAGTTGTAGCTATGGGAGATTCCAAAATGCGCTCCATTATGAAAGAACTTGGCATAATAGATTGCATGTTTGATTCTTATGACAAGATACAGCAGGCTGTCAACTATGCGATGACAAACAACAGAGTAATTAGGACAATGTATAATTCAGATAAGCGCACGCATGTAGAGTTGGCAAAGCGCGATGTTATGAATGTGTTAAGTATTATTTCGCAAAAAAACTAATGATATAGGGGTAGCTTTTGGCTACCCCTTTTTTGAAATACAAAAGACAGTACTGCCATGAATGCAATACTGTCTAAAAAGTACAAACTACTTTGAATAAACTTCAGGTTTGAGAATGCCAATATATGGAAGAGCTCTGTAATTTTCATCATAGTCTAGGCCATAGCCAACTACGAATTCATTTGGAATTATAGCACCTGAGTAATCTGCATCAAATTCAACCTCACGTCTTGAAGGTTTGTCAAGCATAGTACATGTTTTTACACTCTTTGCACCTTTGTTTGCAAGATACTTTGTGAGATAAGACAAAGTCTTTCCACTATCAACAATATCTTCAACAACAAGAATATCATACTCAGATAAATCAGCTCTAAGTACGTCAAGAAGTATGTTTATGCGTCCGCTAGTTGAAGTTCCGCCACCATATGATGATACCTTCATGAAGTCAATTTGAACTGGTACTGTGATTTTTTTCATTAATTCTGCCATGAATACCACTGAACCTTTTAATATGCCAAGCATTAGTAGTTTTTTGCCAGCATAATCTCTATCAATTTCTTTTGCGAGTCTTGTTACAATGGTGTCAATGTCTTGCTCTGATAGTAAAACTCTTTCGATATCGTTATTCATAAACTAAACCTCTATTTTTTCCAAGTAAAAAACTTGAATTTTATCATTTGTGTTTTTGATGAAATCGGATGGCGCAAAACCAGGATACCAAATAACTTGGTTTTGGTATTCAAAAACAGGTCTGCGTTGTCTTGCATCAAAAGCAACTTCGTTTGTTAATTTTTTAATTCTTTTTGTTAAAGTTGTGTAGTCTATTGAATCCCCAACTTTTTTGTTTCTAACTGTGAAATCCTTGGGTAAATATGCGCTATACAAACGCTCATTAGATTTCACTTCCGGCTTGTTGAGTAATACGCAAAATCCATGTCTATCATCAACAATTCCATTTTCACTCATTGAGTATGAAAAGCCTTCTTTGTTTGTTATAAACTCATGGTAGCTTGAACTAATAAAGTTCAAATTTCCATCATAAATAATAGCAACTACATTATCAGGCAAACAAATATAATTACCTGTAAGCCCGGTTTCTATAAGGCCAATTACATCTATAATATTTTGACTCGACATGCTTTCAGTTGAAACTTCGCTGTATTTTTTCATTATTACTCGAGTTAGAACTGATTTGTGAAGACCTTTTAGTTTTTTAATATCTAAAGAGTCATTATCAATAATGAACTGTTTTGCATATTCATCAATGAATTCTTCATCAAATCTTGTTCGATTTGAAAACTCAGTGATGTTTTTTATTGCACCGTCTTTGACTTCACATAATAAAGGCAAAATATTCTTGCGTATATAATTTCTTGTATAGTCAGTATCATCATTTGTGGAATCAGTAACATATGACAAATCATTCTCTTTTATATATTCAAGAATTTCGTCTTTATTACAAGTAATAAGTGGTCTTACAATTTTGATTCCATTTGAAAATCTCACTGGTGGTATTCCCATGCCAGAAAGTCCGCATCCGCGAACAAGATTAAAGAGAAGAGTTTCCGCGTTATCATTAGCATTATGAGCTAGAGCAATCGCTTGAGCCCCATATTTGACAGCTTTTTCTTCGAGAGCTTTATATCTCAAATTTCTCGCCGTTTCTTCGAGAGCAACTCCTCCACTAACACTTGGAACATCGACATGAACTGATTCATAGGTGATTCCTTTTTTTTCGCAAAAATCTTTGCAAAAATTCTCGTCACGATCAGCTTCTTCGCCTCTAATCATGTGATTAACATGAATGGCTACAACACTCTCTTTTGAGTAGTTTTCAACCAAGAAGTGGAGAAGTGTCATTGAGTCCGAACCGCCTGAAAAACCAACTATATATTTATTTGCTTCCATGCCATACAATGAAATTGTATTCATGGCTTTTTTGTTTAGTGATTCAATCATACAGGTTCATCATGTGTTTGTTCAATATTGATAAACTTAGTGTATTGACCATACCATCCGAGCTTAACGATACCTGTGCTACCATGTCTATTCTTAGCAAAGATGCATTCAACTTCGCCACGACCAGCAGTATCATTCATGCTTTCTTCGTTTCTATAAAGGAACATAACAGCATCAGCATCTTGTTCAATAGAACCAGAATCACGAAGGTCTGACAAAACAGGTCTACGGTCGCCGTTATTTCTTTTTTCATTAGCACGAGACAACTGCGCACAACAGATAATCGGTATTTCAAGCTCTTTTGCCATGAGTTTGATGTTTCTTGAAATATCACCAACTTCAAGAACACGGTTATCAGAATGGCGTTCACCTTGGAGCAACTGTAAGTAGTCGATAACAATAAGCCCAAGATCTTTTACTCTATTAACCTTTGATCTAATTTGTGAAACAGTAATACCTGCTGTATCATCAATAAGAATGTTTGTTGTTGCCAACTCAGCGCAAACATTTGAGATATCGCCCCATTCATCTGGAGAAATCTCACCAGAACGAAGTTTTCTACTATCAATCATTGCTTCACTAGCAATAAGACGAGTAACTAATTGTTCAGCTGACATTTCAAGCGAGAAAATACAAACAGCTTTTTTAGTGTTCTTTGCAACGTTTGTAGCGATGTTAAGAGCAAAACTTGTTTTACCCATACCAGGACGAGCACCTATAAGGATCATATCTCCTTTTCCCATGCCGACAAGAAGGTCATCGACTGGTTTGAAGTTTGTTGGAGTTCCAGCATTAACGCCAGGATCTTTTGAAATTTCAGATAGGTGGTTAAATGTGTTTGCTAAGACTGTGGAAATTGGCACTAGATTATTTGAAGTTTTACCTTTTGTGAGGTTATATACTTCGTTTTCAGCATATTCAACAATTGAACTTGCATTTTCACCAGTGTATGCCTGGCTCTTTATTTCATTTGAAAGTTCAATGATTCTTCTCTTGAGTGCCCTTTCTTTAACTATATCAACATAATCCTTGTAGTTGGTTGACGTTGGCAACTTTTCAGCAATTGCTTTGATATAGTTGATTGGGTCTTCACTCTGAAAAGACTTTTCTGTGCTTAATTCAGCCGAAAGTGTAACAATGTCAATTTTTGAATTTTTAAGAAAGAGACGTTTAATAGCCTCATACATATCTTTGTGTCTAGCATAGAAGAAATCTTCACTATCTAGAGATCTTGAAATCTCAGATAATAAATCTGTGTTAGACAAAATACTGGCAATGACACATTGTTCGGCATCTATGGAATTTGGTAATTCCTGAACGATTTCTGCCATAAAATCCCCTATATTTATTAGTCTGTAACTACAACAGTGATTTTGCCAACCACATCTGTGTAGAGCTTAACTTCAAGTGAGTAAGTACCAAATGATTTAATCGGATCTGGAATGTTGATTTTTCTCTTATCAACATCAATACCTGCTTGTGCCTTAAGATTCTCAGCAATATCTTTTGCAGTTACAGAACCATAGATTTTGCCATCTGCACCAGCAGACATTTTGATTTTTACAACTATGCTTTCGAGTTTTTTTGCAACTTCCTTTGCGTTTGCAGTTTCAACTTCAATTTGGTGACGATGTGAATCATCTTTGCCTTTGAGTTCTGTCATAACCTGAGAAGTAGCTTCTACAGCTAACTTCTTAGGAAAGAGGAAGTTTCTTGCATAACCATCAGATGTGTTAATGATTTCACCTTGTTTGCCGATGGATTTTACATCTTGAAGAAGTACAACCTTCATGTTTTTATCTCCTAAATATTAGACTAAGTGTTTCATTGTGAGTTCAACACGGTCATCAATCTTAACCTGACCTATACCAAATATTGCTGTGTCAAGTTTACCGTGAAGCGGTTCGAGCCATTCTTTTTCAATTGTGTTGAAACCATTTTTCATACCAAGAATTGAGCCTACAGTTGCACCATTGCAGTCTGTATCAAAACCTTGTTCTACAGCCATACAAATTGAACGGCCGTATTTTTCTTTACCATAGAGAAGACAAGCAACAACGATTTCAGCATTTGAAATTGTATGACACCAGTCGTGACCTGAGAATTCATTCCATCTCTGGTGGAGGTCAGCAAAGAAAGCTTCTTCTGTAACACCGTTATTGTAAGCATCAATAACTTTTGTGATAGCTTCATAGAGACGTGATTTTTCAGGAATCTGTGAAAGACCAGCTTTAATGATATCCTGAATGTCTTTTGTAACAGGAGCAGCAGCAATCATAGCTGCGATGAACATTTCGCCATAGATACCATTTTTAACATGTGAAATGCAAGCATCTCTCCATGCCATCTCAGCAGCTGTTTTAGGGTCGCCTGGGTTGATGTAACCGAAATAGTCGCCTCTAATTTGAGCACCAATCCATTCACGGAATGGGTTGTGGTCAATAGCTGACATTGGTGGCAAATAGCCCTTTACAAAGTTGTTGAATGCAACTCTTTCAGCTGTGCAATAAGCATTTTGTGGCTGTTTCTTAGGCCAAAATTCAGCAATGTTATCAGGTGTAAAGTCACGTGAATATGTTTTTACAACTTCCTGATACAAAACCATATAGTTTGTATCATCATCAGCTGGCATGCTATTTACTTTGTCAGCATAGCATCTTACGCCAAGTTTAAATTTGTTGTTATCAATTTCTTCCTGTGTAGGATCTGTGCTAAGAATGTATCTGTGCATTGGATAGTTATCTGAATGTTTGAGAAGAGGAATAAGCTCATCTGTTCTAATTCCTTCAACTGTTTTGCCTAGAAGACAACCAGCAATTCTTCCATACCAAGCGCCCTTGATGTTTTTCTTAATGCTCTTCGGATATTTTTTCTTTCTAAAAGCGATTTTCTTATTGAGCTCTTTTTGAATGCCTTCGTAGTCAGAAGGTTCAACATATTTGTAATCTTCTCTAATTTTAGCATTCAATACGATTTCATTGATGATATCACCCATTTTGATTTTATATTCACTCATAGGGAGCTCTCTAACTGC
>JAKSVJ010000065.1 GCA_024408015.1 Clostridia bacterium | reverse complement strand
ATTATATTATTAGTGCTGATAAAAATCAAACACAAAATGCATTGCTTTATAATGCCTCATTTGGTATAATTTACTCGTGATTTATTATGAAAGGATACGGCAATATGCCGTTAAATAACAATGAAAATAGCAGTTACTTATGATAATGGTAATGTTTTCCAACATTTCGGAAAAACATCTAAATTTAAACTATATGATGTTGAGGACGGCAAAGTTGTAGCTACAACAATCGTAAACTCTCAAGGCGCAGGTCATAGTGCTTTGGCTGGACTTCTCAATAGTTATGAAATTGACGTGCTTCTTTGTGGAGGTATGGGAGATGGAGCTCAAAATGCTCTAAGTGAACTTGGAATTGAAGTAGTGTCTGGAATTGATGGAGACACTGATGCTGCAGTTCAAGAATATATCAACGGAAATCTAATTTCTGCTGGAGTAAACTGCGACCATCACCATGAAGAACAATCTGAAGATGATGATTGTGGCTGTGGTTGCGGTGGTGGATGTGGCAACTGTGGCGGCGGTTGTGGCGGTGGATGTGGACACCATGCTGAACCAGAATTTGAAGGACCTAACGTGGGTTTACTTTGCAAAGTTCACTATGAAGGAACATTTAATGATGGAACTGTTTTTGATTCATCTTATGAGCGTAATGAACCACTTGAATTTGTATGTGGTACCGGAATGATGATTAGTGGTTTTGACAAAGCTGTTGCTACAATGTCTGTTGGTGAAATTGTTAATGTTCATCTTATGCCAAGTGAAGCTTATGGAATGAGAGATCCAAGTGCAATTTTCTCATTGAGAATACAGCAACTTCCTGGATCTGAAAACCTTTCAGTTGGAGAATCAATCTATTTGTCAAACGGAAATGGTCAACCTTTCCCTGTTACAGTTCTTGCAAAGGATGAAGAAAATATCACATTTGATGCAAACCACGAAATGGCAGGAAAAGAACTTAACTTTAAAATAGAACTCGTTGAGGTTAAATAATTATTAATGATAGAATTTTCTTACGAGCAGGATTACAAATCTAAACGTGAAGATGGGCGTCTTGTAGAATCTATTGCGGCTTGGACTGAGTATCTTAGACACAGCAAACAACTATTGTCTTTACCAGAAGAGTTAGACGAAAAAACATTTTTGGAATGGAAAGCTAAAGTAAAAAAAACATTAGAATCAATGTTTGAAGTACCATTTTTTGGACAACAACCAAGTCCTAAGTTAATATCTACTGTCAAATATGACGGATATAGAACTGAAAAATGGGAGTTCTATCCATTTGACTATTGTGCTGTTCCGGTTTTGGTAAAAATACCAGATACTGCTACTCCAAAAACAAAAGCGCCGATTGTATTTTGTTTTCCTGGCGCAATCCATAACAAAGAATTCGTCGCAGGCGAACCATTATTAGATAAGCCCGCTGCACATTGCCAAAAATTCCCCGAAAGAAATCGAATGGGCCAATACATGGTAGATAATGGTATGGTTTCAGTAACTTTTGACCCAATATCAGTTGGTGAACTTGCCATGCGTGGTGAGGAAGGAGACCATGGAATTCGCGCTCGCAATGAGATGATATATGGTCTTTTTGAATATGGTATAAGCTATCCAGCACTATCCGTATATCAAGCAAATTGCTTTATTGACTTTTGCAAAACTCTTCCATATGTAGATGCTGAAAAAATCGGATTAGCCGCTCATTCACTCGGCACCGAAACAGCCCTTCCGCTAGCTATATTGCGTGATGACATAAAAGTTTATATTCACAATGATCTTTTAAGTAATCAAAAAGAAAGATATCAAGCTGTTACGGAAACAGATGTATCATATTCTAATAAAGGATCCGATTTAGCACACATAATGCCAGGAAAATTCAAATATTTTGGCTATGAAGATTTATGTGCTTCACTAGCCCCAATGTACCTCGCATTAAATGAAGGTGGATTAGATAAAGACCTAGAAACAGTTGCTAAAGCATATACAACAATGGGTGCAATTGATAAGTTGCAAATAACACATTATCCAAAATACCAAGATAGCAAGACAAGAATACACAAGGACGAGAATTTGCCTACGCATGGACTCTCTCCGGAAACTTATTTTGAATATACAAACACTGATGCTCCTGATCATTCTTTTAGAAAAGAACCCTCCATTAGACTCATAAAAAAATGCTTTGGTCTTGAAAAATAGCATCGCGGTGATATAATAAATATATAGATTTGAAAATCAAATCGACTTTAGGAGTTATTATGAAAAAGATTATTTGTTTACTATTAACATTAGCTATGGCAACTTGTATGTTTGCTAGCTGTGGCTCAGATCCTATTGCAACAACACCAGCAGACGAAACAACTGCTGTTACAACCGAGGCTACAACAGAGGCTACTACTGAAGCAACAACTGAAGCTACTACTGAAGCTACTACAGCTAATCCAGAGGAAGTTGATACTACTGACGGCGTTGTTGCTCACTGGACATTCAGCAAAATTGAAAATGGTGTAATTAAAGATATTACAGGCCATGGTCATGACGCAGAAATCTCAGGAAATCCAACTATAGTAGAGGCTGATGGCATCAAAGCTCTCCAAACAGCTGCTTTGGGCGACCACCTCATGATTCCAAACTCTGATGAACTTTGTTTTGATAAAACAGAAAGCTTCACAGTTTCAATGAGATTTAAATGGGATGGATCTTTCCCTGACAACTGGGTATGCCCTCTCAATATCGGTCTTATGACAAAAGGTGATGTTCTTAACTATAACTATGTTGGTATTTGGATAAATACAACTGGTCATTGCGTAATTGGACAATCCAATTTAGATGCAAATGCATGCCAAAACACAACTATTCTTGCAAACATTGATACAGAATGGCACGAAATCATTTTCGCTCAAGATGGAACTTCAGGTATTATTGAAGTTTTCGTTGATGGCGAAAAGTCACTTGAAACACATGCTATCTCAACAGTTTCAACTATGCCAATCTTCATTGCTTACAATGGTAATAGCGGAGATCAAGGACAAATGTTTGGCCTTATCGATGATCTTATAATCTACGATAATTATATATTCGCTTAATAACAAAGCCACCCAAGCGGTGGCTTTAAATTTTAAATGGGGAAACAAACCATGAAAAATACATTGATTGTACAGAATCTATCAAACGGAATCATCCCTACTAATCCGCAAGGAGAGAGCGTAAACGACATATCATTGGCTGATTTTGATAAGTCTTTTGAACAATACGTCAACTTGGTTTTTGAAATGTCCAAAATTGATGTATCAACAACAATCGGATATGGAGAATTTTGGGGGAATGAAAATGCTCCCTATGGTTCATTTAAAGAATTCTTGATAGAAACTTTTAATCCAAATAATGAAGGCTATTGGAAAAATTGGCACAAGTTGTTCGAAACATCATTTATCAAGCGCGAATATTTTGAAAAGATTTTCAATTTAGCTTTAAAATACTCCGATTATTGTGAAGGAAACCGCTATCTTGTTAACAATAGTACATTCTTTTGCAATATGACTAGTGATGGCAATAGAATTTATTGTACTGACTGGAGTAGAATAGGTATAATGGACTATTTCATGGATTTTGCAATCATGGACCTTCATAAACCATTCTTTTTTGTACCAGAAAAACTATATGAATACACCAAAAACAAAGGAATAAATATTCCAAATTTCAAGGAAAGATTTTTGTGTATGGCTTACTTTAAAGGTATTGATACATTGAGATGGCACGCTTCCATTAATGACATCATTTCTTGTGAATCTATTACTCGTTCGATAAATGATTTGGATAGAAGAATGTCTTTGTTGTAAAAACAATTTTGTCCTTTGGCGAAAAACTATTGACAGATTATCAAAGTTCAGTAATATATTGTTAGTTGGCTCTAAGATTTGTAATTTTTGTTTTAGTTTTAAAGCTATTGTCAACTAAATAGAATTGTATGGAGATTATTATGACAAACGTTGAGCGTTTTAACGCCGCATTTAGTTTTGAAAAAACTGATAGACTTCCAAAAATAGAATGGGCTGCTTGGTGGGGCGCTACTATTGAGAATTGGTTCCAACAAGGGCTTACTCGTGAATATTCATGGGATAGACTACAAGAATATTTCGGACTTGATTACATGAGAAGAATTTGGATGCCACTTCAAAATAAAGAATGTCCAAAGCCAAAAACACATGGTGCACCACTCATATTCGAAGAAGAAGAATATGAGGAATTTAGAGATAAATATTTGTTCCCTAAAGCCGGCGATGCTGGATATGATGCTAAGATTGCTGCGCTTAAAGCTCTAAAAGAAGAACATGACAAAGGCGATGCTATTGTATGGTTCTCTTATGATGGTTTCTTCTGGTTCCCAAGAGTTCTTTTGGGAATTGAACCACACTTGTATTCATTCTATGACTATCCTGAACTATATCACAAGATATGTGATGATACTTGCAACTACATTCTTTCTAATCTCGATACAATTTTCGATATTTTGCAGCCAGAATTCTTTGTTATTTCCGAGGATATGAGCTATAACAATGGACCAATGATTTCAGAAGCATTGTTTGATGAATTCCTTCTTCCATATTACAATAGACTTATTCCTGAATTACACAAGAGAGGTTGTAAAGTTATCATTGATACAGATGGTGATGTTTCATTAATGATTCCGTGGCTCATTAGAGCAGGAATTGATGGTGTACTACCTCTTGAAAGACAAGCTGGAGTTGATATCAACAAACTTCGCGAAAAATACCCTAACTTCTTATTCCTCGGTGGATTTGACAAGATGACAATGACAAAAGGAGAAGAAGCCATGAGATCTGAATTTGAAAGATTGCTTCCGGCTATGAAGTCTGGTGGATTTATTCCATCAGTAGACCATCAAACTCCTCCTGGCGTATCTCTTGAAAATTATAGAATCTATGTTAAACTTCTTGATGAATATGCAAAGAAGGCTATGGAATAAAAACAAAACAAGGATGCTTGAGTTTTTTCAAACATCCTTTTTGATTTTTTAAAACCTTGTGTAATAACAGTAATCACAAATGTTGTATTTTGAAAATGTCGGTAACACCTTGTGGCAAATTCTACATGTTTTTACAAAATTCACTTTGCTTCCGCCTAGAAGTGATGTTATCTTGTCACACAAACGATTTCTAGCTTCTTCTGTAGACTCTTCAATCCCAATTCTTCTTAACATTTGGTGTCTTATATCATATGCCTTGTAAGCTCTTTCACAATCATCTAAAGTTTCTTCTGGAAAATCAACCGGAGGCATTTCTTCATCATTTATGATAGCAACACAACACTGTTTCCAATACATTACAAGTTCTTCATCTTTAATATCTACTGGACAAGTAACAAAATCATATTGCGGGGCGAATATTTGCTCACCTTGTTTTCTTTTCAAGATGCCTAATTCACCTAACAGGAATTTCGACTCCTCAACACTTTGACGTTTAAAACCTTTAATACGTGGCATTGATTCCCACTCATTAAATAGAGTATATAAAGGGAGTTTAGTATCAAGTGCCTCTTCAGGAAACGGAATATATACTTTTTTAATTGGTGATACCTCGGCATCCAAAGCATATTTTATGGCGCTCCTATTCATTGATGAGGATACGTATCCAATATCATATATGCCATATCTTCCAGCACGTCCTGCGACTTGCTTTATTTCAAAAACATTTAGTGGTCTTCTTTCAATTCCGTCAAATTTCTCGGTCTCTAGAAATACAACTCTTTTAATTGGAAGAGATACACCCATGCCTATAGCATCAGTGGCGACCACAACTTGTGTTATTCCAGATTCAAATTTCTCAACTTCCATTCTTCTAGCTTGTGGAGGAAGAGCTCCGTATATAACACTTGCTTTTAAACCTTTGAGTTCAAGTTGAGCAGCAACTGACAATACATTTTTTCTTGAAAATACTATACAAGCATCACCTGGCTTTATTGTGTCGAGTGATGTTTTTTCATTGTCAAAAACCAATGGTGCCAATCTATGATGTTCCACTATTTCGTACTCAGCATACATGTCCTCAACAAGGCTTTTTATAACATCAACCGCCTCAGGAGCTGTACAAACATGTATTTCTTTGGCATTCATTTCAATGATTGCTCGAGTCCAATGTCCACCACGATCACTATCCGCCATCATTTGAGCTTCATCAATTACAGCAATATCATATTGAATTGATTTGTTGAACATTTCAATTGTTGATGCTACTACTCTTGAGCCCTCTTTTATGATTGCCTCTTCTCCAGTCTTGAGACTAGAAACACATCCAGATGCATTTAATTTTTCAAACACTTCTAATGCCAACAATCTTAAAGGCCCTAGATATACACCGTTATTTGCAGTCTTGAGCCTCTCTAGTGAATCATAAGTCTTGCCAGAGTTAGTTGGACCTACGTGTATAATAAACTTACGATTTATATATCTTGCATCTTCAATTAGGCTTCTAATATCAAGTTTTTCAAGAGTGCCTCTGGCCAGTTCAGCCATCGCAACCGTTCTTTTGTTTGTCTTCTTGTTTTTGCTCATTAACCCAACAATTTTGCTAACTTTTCAAGTCTTTGCAAAGCATCCTTTAATGTTTCTTCATTTCTAGCGAAATGTAGTCTAATATATGTATTTACTGGTTCTCTGAAAAAGCTTGAGCCTGGTACTGCTGCAAGACCGATATTTTTTATCATCCATTCGCAAAACTCAAGATCAGACATTCCTTTAAATTGTGGCAAAGCCAAAAAATCACTGATGTCAACCATCACAAAATATGTGCCCTGCGGAACATTGTGCTTTATTCCTAGTTTGTCCAACCCATCAAGAAAGTAATTTCTTTTCTTTGTATATGTTTCTTTGAGATCAGTATAGTACTCATCTCCCATTTTTAAACCAGCTACAACGGCTTCTTGAAGTGGAGCTGCTGCGCCTACCGTTAGAAAATCATGGACTTTTTTAGCATTTTCAACTACTCTCTCTGG
>JAKSVJ010000064.1 GCA_024408015.1 Clostridia bacterium | reverse complement strand
CGGAATGAATTGCTGATTGTAATTCGGCAAATGATGTAATATATTGTTCTTCTTTGGCTAGCAGTTTTAAATTTTCCCCAAAAATAACAAAAGCGAACACGATTATCATAACAATAATGATACTTGATACTAATATCTTGGCTGTCTTTTGTTTGTCAATCATTATTAATTGTACTCCTTAAAATGACTAAATGATTATCATAAAACATAATCACATCATATTTCTTTCATTAATTTTACCACATATTATTGTGTTTTCCAACTATTTGGACAAAAAAGACGGCACATCCTTTGTAAACGTGCCGCCTTAGCTGTTTCATATCATTTTATGTTTGAATAGTTAAAATCAACGAATGTAACTTCAAGCTCAATTTGATTATATGTAACTTTTCCTGTAGATGTAGGATCTTCTGGTCTAAGGATTGTTAGTTTGGCTGTATCACCAATCTTGTATTTTGTCATTAACAAATAATGCATTGCATCGTAGTCGCTGAGCAGTGAATGTTCTTGAGCATATGTTTTTAGATTAATATCATCAATTGCAAATATTACATCACCAATTTGAACTCCGGCGACTTCTGAACAAGAGCCTTTTTGAACTCCTGTCACAACTGTGTATGATGTGCTTGTCCAACCATTTCCAATTGAAACCCCATTAACACTGACAATTACACCAATCTTCGCCCTACCAGGAATATATCCATTATTACTACTAAGAGTATTGATACAATCAATTGCCTTCGCAATAGGAATAGCTGTTGCTGTTCCTTCCATAGCATTGCCTGATTGATCATAGTATGATTTAGCATTAACAATACCAATCAATTCACCTTTTGCATTGAACAATCCACCACCACTGTTTCCTGCATTAATAGGTGCACTAATCATGAATAGACCATCTATATGAATTGTTACTGTGCCAGCATTTATTGTACTTGACACATTTTTTCTACTAATCAAACCATTTGTAACTGTTAATCCGGCACCATTAGGATTACCAATACAATAAATAGTTTCACCAAAAACAGTAGTATTGCTATTTCCTATTTTACAAGCATGACAATCGTTTTTATCTATCTTTATTACAGCAATATCTGTCTCAACATCACCACAAATATATATTGCAGAATAAACGGTACCATCTGCTATTTCAACTTTAATTTCACATCCAGATAAATCTGTGTTTCCGGCAACATGATAGTTTGTAACGATATATCCATCATTAGTATAGATAACACCAGAACCGGCAGATACTTTGTTTCCATTTTTGTATAAGACAATTCTTACGCAAGAATTATAACAATCGTTAATCATGTCTGTAACATCTGTTGATGTATCTGATGTAGTTGTGTGCTCTGGAAGAATGACTGCATCCACCATGTTAGCATCACCAGTTGCTATTGATGTTGTTGACTCAATAGTTGTTGATGTTGTGTTGTTTTGAGTTGTTGTAACGTCTTGTGTTGTTCCTGTTGTGGAATTGTTGGAAATGGTTTGATATAGTTTCCATCCGCCAAGTCCAACAACTGCTGAAAAAATCAATACGCATGCAATTAAAATCGCAATTGCTGGTGCTGAGGATGTTGAACGTTTTCTATTAGTAGGCTCATACAATGCGGCATCTACAACCTGCTTCTCTTCTACCTTTATATCTTCGTTGGTTTCTTGCTGTTCGTCAACTGCATCTGTAGTATCTTCTACATCTTGATTTTCAACATTTGTCGAATCATTTTCTTCTTTTGGCATTTTTTCTTCTTCATTCTCGTTAAAAAGATTCATAGTCCACCTCCGTTTTAGT
Organism: Clostridia bacterium; assembly: GCA_024408015.1. GTDB lineage: Bacteria > Bacillota > Clostridia > Oscillospirales > CAG-272 > RGIG6816. The sequence goes on along the minus strand of JAKSVJ010000064.1, from coordinate 5,232 downwards.
TTTCTACGTTTTTAGTATATCACAAAATTATTAAAATATAATGAACTGGAATAACAATTTATATTAACATTTTAATTTTATTTATTGATAATTCACTGTCATCATGTTAGAATTAGAAAAACCAACACAAAGGAGCAATTATGAATTCTGAGATTCTTGATATTTTCCCAAAAATACCACATCTATATACAGAAAGACTACAACTTAGAAAAATTGAGTTGTCTGACCTAGATGACATGTATGAATATTCAAAAGATCCTTATGTATCAGAATATCTCCTTTGGCATCCTCATTTTGACAAAAAGACAACCAAAAGTTATCTTAAATACCTTCAGTCACAGTACAAACAAAAGAAGTTCTATGATTGGGCGGTCGTTGTTCGTCAAACAGGAAAGATGATTGGAACTTGCGGTTTTTCTCATTTTGATTTCGATAACAATTCCGCAGAAATCGGATATGTTCTAAATAGAGACTATTGGGGCAAAGGTTATGCTGCTGAAGCAGCACACCGTGTCGCAGAATTTGCTTTTCATGAACTTGGAATTCACAGAGTTTTCGTCAGAATCATTGAGGGAAACAAAGGAAGTGTACGAGTTGCTGAAAAACTTGGAATGCGACATGAGGCAACACACATCAGCGCAGTTTTAGCCAAGGGCTCATATAGAACAATCTCTGTATATGCTATATTAAATTCCGAGTTTAAATAGAGTTTAAGAATGCACCTGTTTTTTACAGGTGCATTTGTTTTTTTTATTCGTTTCCGTCCCAGTTGTGCCATACGTTAACGATGTCATCATCTTCCTCGAGATAATCGAGAAGTTTTGTCATCTTTTCTACGTCTTCCGGGTTGTCAAGTGAGACATAAGTTGAAGGAACTTTTGCAGACTCAGCTGATTCAAATGTGTAACCTTTTGCTGAAAGTGCTTCAGTTACTGCAGACAAATCATCTGGCTCAGTGTAGATTGTATAAATTCCATCATCTTCAACAAAGTCTGAAGCGCCAGCTTCAAGAGCATCCTCCATAAGTTTGTCACTGTCAACAACCTTATCACCATATTCATCTGTTTCTGAGATTTCAATTACACCTTTAGCTGAGAACAAGAAACCTACGCATCCTGTCTGGCCAAGGTTACCACCAAATTTATCGAAGCCATGTCTTACATCACCGGCTGTTCTGTTCTTGCTATCTGTAGCAGCTTCAACGATAACAGCAACACCTGATGGGCCGTATCCTTCGTATACCAATTCTTCATAAGCTACAGCATCGTTTCCTGAAGCTCTCTTGATGATTCTTTCAATATTATCGTTTGGTACGTTGTTAGCTTTTGCTTTTGTAATAAGATCACGAAGTTTTGAGTTTGATTCTGGGTTTGCACCGCCTTCTCTAATCGCAATCATCATTTCCTTACCGATTTTTGTAAATATTTTTGCACGTGCAGCATCAGTTTTTGATTTCTTAGCTTGAATGTTGTGCCATTTGCTATGTCCTGACATAGTTATATCTCCTTAAATTATATTTTCCGTGGTGTTTTTAGACAAATGTGTGGTAGTGCGGTTGCTAAGACAATGTTAGGTGGCTTGACAAGTGCGAGTCTTGATTTTTGTACCGCTTCTTCGGCTGTCAAGATTGGACAGTCATGATAGAATCTATTAAACGCAACACATACATCAAGAATATATCTTGAAATGATTGAAGGTTCATATTCATCCGCTGCATACTTTGCAACTTCACCAAATCTTGAAAGTGTCTTTGACAATTCTTTCTCGGAATTATCACTTATTTCAAAATTGTCACAAACGAAGTCACCTGCTTTATCAAGAATAGAGCATGTTCTTGCATACGAATATTGTGCATATGGACCAGTGTTTCCTTCAAAAGAAAGTGCATCATCCATTACAAAATCAATGTCTTTGATTTTGCTATTCAACAAATAGTGGAATATGATAGCACCAACACCTACAGCCTCAGCTGTTTCAGCTTTATTTTCAAGATCAGGGTTCTTCTCTTCCATTACCGCAGATACTTTTTCAACAGCTGCATTAATCAAATCCCTAATAAGGATAACGTTACCTGTTCTTGTTGAAAGTTTTGCTCCATCTATGCTTACCATACCATATGGTACATGAACTAATTTGTCATAGAAATCATAACCCATAAGTTCAACTACTTTAAACCATTGAGCAAAGTGCAAGCACTGAGCTGCAGCAGTAACATAGATACATTTAGCAAAGTGATATGTTCTATCACGATATACAGCTGCTGCAATATCTCTTGTTGGATACAATGTTGAACCATCTGACTTTAATATCAAACATGGTGGCATATTGTATTCTGAAAGATCAACAATTGATGCACCCTTATCGATTTTTAACAATCCTGACTTTTTCAATGCCTCAACTTGTTCTGGCATTTTATCTGTATAGAATGATTCGCCGTTATAACTATCAAAAGTTACTCCCAACTTCTTATACAACTTGTTGCAATCAGCAACAGAAATGTCAACAAACCATTTCCATAATGCCAAATTCTCTTCATCTCCGTTTTCGAGTTTGTTGAATTCAGCACGTGCAACATTATCAAGTTCTGAGTTTTCTTCTGCTTCGGCATGGAATCTTACATAGAGTTTTACAAGTTCATCTACGCCACCTGCTTCAACAGTAGCCTTATCGCCCCACATTTTATATGCAGCTATTTGTTTACCGAACTGTGTTCCCCAGTCACCAAGATGGTTAACACCAACAGTATCATAACCTTGGAATTCATAAATCTTCTTTAATGAATAACCAATGACAGTTGATGCCAAGTGACCAATATGGAATGGCTTACAAATATTTGGTGAAGAATAGTCAAGAACGACAGTTTTGCCCTTTCCTTCTTCTCCTTTACCATAATTAGAACCTTTTGCAAGAATTTCTGGTACTAATTTAGAATAGTAATTATTTGAAATAAAGAGGTTTAAATATCCGTTTATTGACTCAACCTTTTCGATACCATCACAAGCAAAAACATCCTTAATTGCTGATGCAATCATTGGAGGTCCTTTTCTCAACACTTTTGATAGTTTGAAACAAGGAAATGCAAGATCACCCATACTGTCATCAGGTGGGTATTCTAGCATCATAGATATTTGAACTTCATCAGGCAAACCTTCGCTAATTCCAAATGCTTTGGAAATTGCGTCAAGCAAAGATTTTGCCACATTTTGTTTTAATTTTATCATATAGATGACAAATCCCCATTTTCTTAGTATACCTATTTATTTTACTCAAATTGGCCTTGATTTTCAACACCCATTTGATAAATATTACGGTTGCGAATGCAATTTTATGCGTTCTCAATCAACTTTTTCATGTCATCCGGAAGGCTACATGTAATATCTATGATTTCATTTGTCATTGGATGCGTAATTTTCATCTCGCACGAGTGCAATGCAGGGCGAGATATTTCGTCACAATTTCCACCATACATACTATCACCTAGCAATTTGTGGCCAATATAAGCCATATGTAATCTAATTTGATGAGTTCTACCCGTTTCGAGCTTTAGTTTAACCAATGAACGATTGTTATATTCTGAAACAACCTCATAATGAGTTATTGATTCTTTTCCATCCTCTCTAATTACTCTTGTTAAACTATCTTCAAACTCCCTAGCAATTGGCGCGTTAACGGTTCCGGATTTTTCTTCAAATATTCCTTCGCATATAGCAAAGTAATATCTTTGAAAATCTTCTGTATGAAAATTATCAATCAATTTATCTTGAACATAAGGATTTTTTGCTATGATTAAAAGACCTGTAGTTCCAATATCAAGTCTATGAACCGGATGAAAATCAGTAGTGTCATTTTTTGAATCATAGTATGCCAGCAAGAAATTTCCTAGAGTATCAATAAGGTGGCCTGGACAAGGGTGAACAACAACTCCTGCTGGTTTATTTAATATGATCATATCGTCATCTTCATAAACGATATCTATTGGACCTGGAACCGGTATTATCTGTCCAGTTCTCTCATAATCACTCAATCTAAAAGATAGTACTTGTCCAGTTGAAACATTGTCTCTTGTTGTGACATGAACGCCATCAATCATAATTCCATCTGGATATCTTTTATTTCGTTTTACTAAATTCGCTGATAACTTGATGTGTTTTCTCAAAACATCATATACTTTCATCCCATCTTCATTTGATGAAATGACATAATCTAAATTTCGCATTTATTCTCCAAAATAGTATTCCGCCGAAGAACGGCGGAATGTTGGTTAAGCTTTAAAATCCTGAAAAATTGAAACTTCGTTTCTCTTGATGCATTCCTGGTTCTTGTCAGGTGTATTGATTGTCCAGATTGATATGTAACTACCAAGAGCTTTGCAAATGTTAAAGGCCAGTTCATTTCTGTGCTCGTATTGGAATGACACAAAGTCTGGTCTTGAAATAAAGTTGAATAACATGTGGTAAGCGCCAAAGAACGTTGCTCTATTCTTAAATGATGGTTTTGTTTTTGGCTTTTCCCATCCTGCAAGTTGTCCGCACAATACTTTCTTATCCAATTTGCGATATTCACCAACAACAATTGGGTTAAATGATTCAACACAATACTCGCCCTTGTACTCTTTTAGTATTGGTGCACACACTTGAGCGACTCTTTTATCTGTTTTTGAGCATTTTAGTTCAACCATAAGAGGAACCTGTCCGTCAATAAACTTAAGAAAATCAGTAAACAAAGGGATTTTCTCACCATTAGGCAAGGTTGCATCACAGATTTCTTCATATGTGCATTTTTCGATTTCTTTGTCGATTCCAAACATTCTCTTAAGACTATCATCATGGCTAATAACTGCAACATTGTCTGTTGTAACATGTACATCAAGCTCTATTCCGTAACCATTATTGACAGCTTCTTTAAATGCAGCCATACTGTTTTCTGGTATATCTCCACCAAACAAACCTCTATGAGCAAAACGTCTTACTCTATCAAATAACTTGTCTTTTTTGTTGAGTGATGGAAATATCATAAACAAATATATACCGATTAACACAGCTAATACTATTAAAACAATGTAAAGTGCTTCCATGATTTATATAGCGTTAATTTCGCAACCAACGTTGCTAATATCAACTTCTATTCCTTTCTCTTTAAAATATGTTTCAAAATATTCAGTAAATATAATTTCTGAATAGTAGTGTCCTGTCTCTATAATAGATATACCTGCATCTCTTGCATCAATTTCGG
>JAKSVJ010000063.1 GCA_024408015.1 Clostridia bacterium | reverse complement strand
CAAGAATGAAGGAAGCGTATGGTCACCTAGCACGACACTAACATCACTTCCAAAAACAAACGCAAAGGCTGTTCTTACTAGTATGGATTGGGATATCATAACAATTCAACAGGCGAGTGGTTATTCTGGATTGTCAGGAACATATAATGATGATATCAACACAATCATTAATGTAGTTAAGACATATTGTCCAAATGCAAAAATATATTGGCATATGACATGGGCTTACCAATCAAATTCTGGTCATGCTGATTTTGCTAAGTATGACAAGGATAGAACGAAAATGTATAATGGAATCATTGATGCAGTTCAAAACAAAATTTTGACAAATGATTCATTTAGTGGTGTCATTCCAGTGGGCACAATGATTGAAAATCTTCGCGGATTAGTAGGGGATAATATTACTCGTGATGGTTATCACTTGAAATACGAAGAGGGAAGATTTGCTGCAGGTATGTGTTGGTACGCATATTTAACAGGAAAAGATGTCGCTGATATTAAATTTAGACCAACAGCAAGTATCACTCCTGAGTTTTTGGAAAGTATAAAGATTGCTGTGTCTCATGCAATAGAAAAACCATTTGAAGTTACTGACAAATAGTAACTATGTAACGCAACTTGAATATAATTTAGGAGAAGACTAATTATGGAAAAAATAAAAATGACCACCCCTCTTGTTGAGATGGATGGCGATGAAATGACAAGAATTCTATGGAAAGTTATAAAAGATGAATTGATTATTCCTTTTGTTGACTTGAAAACAGAGTATTATGATCTCGGATTGCTTGAAAGAGAAAAAACAAAGGATCAGGTAACAATTGATTCTGCAAATGCTACCAAAAAATATGGTGTAGCAGTAAAATGCGCAACAATCACACCTAATAAACAAAGAGTTGAAGAATATAATCTTTCTGAAATGTGGAAGAGCCCAAATGGTACAATTCGTGCGATTTTGCATGGCACTGTATTTAGAGCACCAATTTTGATTGACTCTATAAAACCTGTTGTACGTAATTGGAAAAAGCCAATTACTATTGCACGTCATGCTTATGGTGATATTTACAAAGCAACAGAATATAGAGTTCCAACAGAGGGAAAAGCAGAACTTGTATTCACTGATAAAGATGGAAGCGAAACATTTAGAAAAACTATATATGATTTTGAATGTCCAGGTGTAATTCAAGGTTCATATAATAAAGATAATTCAATTAGATCGTTTGCACATTCTTGCTTTAAATATGCTTTGGCAACAAGTCAAGATTTGTGGTTTTCAACTAAAGACACTATTTCAAAACAATATGATCAAACATTCAAGTTGACATTCCAAGAAATTTTCGATGCTGAATACAAGACACAATTTGAGGAGAAGGGAATAAAGTACTTTTACACTCTTATCGATGACGCTGTAGCACGTGTAATACGTAGTGAGGGTGGTTATATTTGGGCATGTAAGAACTATGATGGTGATGTAATGTCCGATATGGTTTCTACAGCCTTTGGTTCTCTTGCTATGATGACTTCTGTTCTTGTGTCACCAGATGGTAATTATGAGTATGAAGCTGCACACGGAACAGTAACACAGCATTATTATAGATACCTTAAGGGTGAAGAAACATCAACGAACCCTATGGCAACAATTTATGCTTGGACAGGAGCACTCCGTAAACGTGGTGAAATGGATAATTTGAACGATTTGTGTGTATTTGCTGATAAACTTGAGGCAGCATGTATTGAAACATTAAATCAGGGAACAATGACAAAAGATTTGGTTGGTCTTGTTTCTCCAGGATTTGAAGCTCATGCAGTTAATTCAACAGAATTCATCAAAGCTATTAGAACAAATCTTGAAAAATCACTTTAAAAAACAAAAGGTCGTGGTAAAACACGACCTTTTTTGTGGCCCGCCCAACAGGAGTTGAACCTGCAACCGTCAGAATCGGAATCTGATACTCTATCCAGTTGAGCTATGGGTGGATAAGCTTAATACTAGTTGCTTGCTTTAGCGCTAATAAGAGCTGTGGCTAATTGATCAGGGCATGATGTTCCACGTCCTCCACAATCTATACCTTTTAGTCTTGAGATGATTTCATCAACTGACATGCCTTTTGCAAGACTAGCCACACCTTGAGTGTTGCCCATACATCCGCCAACAAATCTTACGTTTGTTACGATGTCATCTTCAACATTAATAATAATTTGTCTTGAACAAGTTCCTTTGGTTGAATATACAATTTCTTTAGTCATGAGATTGCTCCTTAATAAATAATTACATTATTATTATATAGAAAATTGTTATATTAATCAATAATGAAGATACAAATAACTAAAAAGTTGTTTTGGCTCGTGAGGGAGGGCATAGATAATGAGTAAAAATGATATAAAAATCTTTGTAACAATTGCACAAAAAATCACAAAAAAGTTTGTGCAAATTTTTGTAAAAATTTTTCAAAAAATATTAAAATAAAATTCAAAAAGTCCTTGCAAATAAAAGAAATATATGGTATAATTGCAAAGCTTGATGTGCGAAGACGCAGAAGGATGCTGGATTATAAAGGTAATTTCTGCTGAGTATGTCCGAAAAATCGGGCGAAAATGTCTGAAGCTTATACATCTTCGTTTGGATATTGCGCAGCGTGCTGCGTCAATCCGGTTGCAACGTCGAACTTGCCGGAATAAGTTCCGGCTTTTATGTAGAACGTGTGGAAACACGCGGAGCGATGTTCAGATAAATCACGGTATAACTTGCGCATACCGCATCGCCACCTCAAACCAAAATCTATAAGGAGGATATAAAAGTGGCAGATAGCAAAAAAATCAGAATCAAACTTAAGAGCTATGATAGCACAATTATTGATGCTGCAGCAGAAAAGATTGTAGAAACTGCTAAGAGAAACAACTGCACAGTTTCAGGTCCAGTTCCGCTACCAACAGATAAAGAAATTGTTACTATTCTTCGTGCTGTACATAAGTACAAAGATAGCCGTGAACAGTTTGAAATGAGAACTCACAAACGCCTAATTGATATTGTAAATCCATCAAATCAGGCAATCGAAGCAATCACAAGTCTTGAACTTCCGGCCGGTGTTAGCATTGAAATCAAACAATAATTGCTACTAATACCTTATATATTATAAGGCTCGGTCAAGTGTCAAGTTGACCCGACGGTTTAACTGTGGTCAACCAATAACCTTAAGGAGGAAAATATGAAGAAAGGTTTAATCGGTAAAAAGATTGGAATGACTCAGATTTTCGACGATCTCGGTAATGTAATTCCAGTCACAGTAATTGAAGCAGGCCCATGTGTGGTCGTTCAAAAGAAGACCGTTGATAACGACGGTTACAGCTGCGTTCAGCTCGGTTTCGAAGACGTTGTTGAAAAGAAACTCAGCAAGGCTGAGAAAGGTCATTTTGCTAAAGCTGGTGTATCTGCAAAGAAACACCTCAAAGAATTTAGACTTGATGACGCAGAAAGCATGAACGTTGGCGACATCGTTTCTGCTGATGTATTTGTTGCAGGTGATAGAGTTGATGTTACAGGCACAACAAAAGGCCGTGGATTTAGCGGTGTAATTAAGAGATGGAATTGTCATAGACTTCGTATGACTCACGGTGTAGGTCCTATTCACCGTCAGCCAGGTTCCATGGGTGCAAACTCAACACCTTCAAGAATTTTCAAAAACAAGAAAATGGCAGGTCAGTATGGTAATGAACAGGTTACTATTCAGAACCTTGACGTTGTCCGTGTAGATGCGGAAAAGAACCTCATCGCTGTTAAGGGCGCAATCCCAGGCAGCAAGGGTGGAATCGTATTTATCCGCAATACAGTTAAAGCTTGAGAAGGAGGATTGAACAATGGCTAATGTAAATGTAGTTGATATGGCCGGAAAAGTTACTGGCACTATTGAACTTGTTGATTCTGTTTTCGCTGTTGAAGTAAATCCAGCAGTTCTCCATGCAGCTGTTAGAGCTTACCTTCTCAATCAGAGACAGGGTACACAGTCCACACTTACTAGAACAGAAGTTTCTGGCGGTGGTAAGAAACCATGGCGTCAGAAAGGAACAGGTAGAGCTCGTCAGGGTTCAACACGTTCACCACAGTGGACTCACGGCGGCGTGGCTCTTGGTCCTAAACCAAGATCATACAGAACCGATCTTAATAAGAAAGTTAAACGTCTTGCACTTAAAGGTGCTCTTTCAGGAAAACTTACAGATAACGAAATTATCGTAGTTGATGCTATTACAGCAACTGAATATAAGACAAAGACAATGGTAGCAATGCTTAATGCAATTGGTGCCGCAGGCAAAACTCTCGTAGTTCTCGCAGAAAAGAATGATTTCGTAGTTGAAAGCCTTTCAAACATTGCTGGTGTAAAAGTTGCTTACGCAAACACAATCAATGTTTACGATGTTTTCAATTGCAACAAACTCGTTCTTGCTAAGGGTGCTGCAGAAACAATCATGGAGGTATATGCATAATGAAAACTTCACATGATATCATTATCAGACCTATTATCTCAGAAAAGAGCCTTAAAGGCACAGCAGATAAGAGATACACATTCGAAGTACTCCCAGACGCTACAAAACCTGAAATTGCAAATGCAGTTGAAGAAGTATTCGGCGTTAAGGTAGTAGCTGTAAACACAGTAAACATGAAGAAGAAACCGAAGGCTCTCGGAGTTCACAGTGGTTATACAAAAGCTTGGAAGAAAGCAATTGTTACACTTTCACAGGATTCTAAGTCAATCGAATTCTTCGATGGTATGATTTAATAAAGGAGGAGTTATAAAATGGCTACAATTAAATATAAACCTACGACTCCTGGCAGACGTGGCATGAGTGTGCCTGACTTTGCCGAAATTACAAAGTTCTCACCAGAGAAGAGTCTTCTCGCTGTTAAAAAGAAAAATGCCGGAAGAAACAGCTACGGCAAAATCACAGTACGTCATAAGGGTGGCGGCAACAGACAGAAATACAGAATCATCGACTTCAAGCGTGCTTATACAGAAGGCGCTGCAAAGGTTATCGGTGTAGAGTATGATCCAAACCGTACAGCTTATATCGCACTCCTTCAATATGAAGATGGAACAAAGAAATATGTTCTTGCTCCTGTTGGTTTGACAGATGGAGACCTCGTATACTGTGGTCCAGATGCAGATATCAAACCAGGTAACACACTTCCTATTTCTAACATTCCAGTTGGTACAATGATTTACAACATTGAACTTTACCCAGGTAAAGGCGCTCAGCTCGTTCGTTCTGCAGGTGTTGCAGCTCAGCTTATGGCTAAGGAAAACGGAATGGCTCAGGTTAGACTTCCTTCAGGCGAAGTTCGTCTTGTAAGACTTGACGGTAAAGCAACAATCGGACAGGTTTCTAACATTGAACATGAAAATGTTAAAGTTGGTAAAGCTGGTAAGACACGTCATAAAGGCGTTCGTCCACACGTTCGTGGTTCTGTCATGAACCCATGTGATCACCCTCATGGTGGTGGTGAAGGTAAGGCTCCAGTTGGACGTCCATCTCCTGTAACACCTTGGGGTAAACCAACTCATGGTTACAAGACTAGAAACAAGAAGTCAAGAACAGAACAGTTCATTGTAAAACATAGAAACGGTAAATAATTAAGGAGGTAACATAAATGAGTAGAAGTCTTAAAAAAGGACCTTTCGTTGAAGCCAAGCTTTTCTCAAGAATCGTTGAAATGAACGAAAAAGGCGAGAAAAAAGTAATCAAAACTTGGTCACGTGCCTCCGTTATATTCCCAGAATTTGTTGGACATACGGTAGCAGTTCATGACGGAAGAAAACATGTACCAGTATATGTTACAGAAGACATGATTGGTCACAAACTTGGTGAATTCGCACCAACTAGAACATTCAAGGGCCATGCAGGCTCAAAAACATCAAATAACGGTAACTAATGCAAAGGGAGGACATATAAATGGAAGCTAGAGCATATCTTAAATATGCCAGAATATCCCCGCGCAAAGTGCAGATCGTACTTGACCTTATCAGAGGTAAAGACGCTGGGACCGCTATGGCAATACTTAAAAACACACCAAAAGCTGCAAGCGAATATCTAATCAAACTCCTCAAGAGTGCGATTGCAAACGCTGAAAACAACTTCGGTATGGATGTAAGCAAACTTTATGTAAGCGAATGCGTCGTGTGCCCAGGACCAACTCTCAAGAGAATGATCCCAAGAGCAAAGGGAAGCGGCGATAGAATACTCAAGAGAACAAGCCACATGACAATTGTTCTCAAAGAAAAAGAAGTTTAAGGAGGTATAGATCATGGGACAGAAAGTCAATCCACACGGTCTTCGTGTAGGCGTTATTCAGGATTGGGACTCAAAGTGGTTTGCTGATGACAAAGAATTTGGCGATACTCTCGTTAATGACTACAAAGTCAGAAAATACCTCAAGAATCTTCTTGCTCCTGCAGGCGTAGCAAAAATTGAAATCGAACGTAAGCAGGGTATGGTTTATGTAAATGTACATTGTGCTAAGCCAGGTATGGTTATTGGCCGTCAAGGTTCAGAAATCGACAAGCTTCGTACAAACATTGAAAAAATCACAAAGATTCCAGTTCGTGTAAGCGTAACAGAAATCAGACAGCCTGACCTCAACGCTCAGCTCGTTGCTGAAAACGTTGCAGCTCAGATCGAAAGAAGAATTGCATTCCGTCGTGCAATGAAATTGTGCATCGGTAGAACAATTCGTCTTGGCGCTAAAGGTATCAAGATCACAGCTAGCGGTCGTCTTGGTGGTGCTGAAATTGCAAGAAGCGAAAGCTATCATGAAGGCACAATTCCACTACAGACAATTAGAGCTGATATTGATTACGGTACAGCAGAAGCTAATACAACATATGGTAAAATCGGTATCAAATGCTGGGTTTACAAGGGTGAAGTTTTAGCTGACAAGAAATCAGTAGGTGCTACACCAGCTGATAAGCCACGTGATCGTAGAAATGGCGATCGCAGAAACAATGGCGAACGTAGAGATAACGGCGAACGTAGATTTAATAATAACGGCGAACGCAGAAACAACGGCGAACGGAAATTGCATAAAAGTATTCGGTACAGTTAATGCC
>JAKSVJ010000062.1 GCA_024408015.1 Clostridia bacterium | reverse complement strand
ATTCAGCAATTACAACATCGCTTTCATCAAGCCATGATGTGTCTCTTTTCCAAATGTATTCACTTGTTCCATCCCCACCTTTGGATGTGAGTGACATGTCACCAACGTGTTCTGTTAGAACATCACCATATGTTTTTAGTATTTCAATCATTTCGTGATAGAGATTTGCATCATCCCTTCCACCTCTAATTGAACCAGAAAAATATATTTTCATGTTATCAATCCTTAAAAGTAGTTATTTTGTTGGCAAAAGTCTTGCAAATAGGGTTTTTCATGTGATTTTCAAATTCAACAGTTGACACAAATATGTGACCTTTTCCATGTTTCTTTTCCTTCATAGCATGTGCTTTGTGAATAGGTTTGCCCCATGCGCTGCCACTTAAGGAGTTTCCTGTTGATAAGACAGGCGTCATGTCATCACACTGGAATGTGTAGCTAATAATTGGTGTTATCATGTCAGCTTTGTCATCATACCAATAGCTAAAATCATTTGTGTCAAATCCATCACATAAAGGATGATTTGTGCTGCAAGAAATGAAATTCAAAGCTCTCATTCCACAACTCTTGCACTTTATTTCGCTTCCAGCTATGTTGAATGTAGAGTTTCCTGAAATCTTTACAACAATATTTGCACCATCGTTTACTTTTGATAGATATTTATCTTCATTTGCTTTGTATTCAACGAATGAAATGCACTCAAGGTCGTCTTTTGATACGATTTGTTCAAATGATGTTATATCTTGATCACAATAGTGTAATACTGTATCGTCCTTATTAAGAAGAATAGCACGAAGTTTAAGATTTTTTCTTCCTTTTGTGTCAGGAATCTTGAAATCCACATTGCATTGAAGGAATGATGAATTGTCTGAAAATGAAGCATTAAATGTTTTACTTGATATGGCTACATCATTATCAATGAGTTCAACACGAATTTTGTGTCCGTTTGACAAAAGTTTTGTATCATTGCATATCCAAATCTCAGCACTACCAACTTCATTTTCAAAATATGTAAAACGATCAGTTCTAATATTAACCATAAGTGGAGTTAGAGCATCTCTATATACAAAGAAAGCAGGTTTTGGATTTCTGTCGCAATCAACAATTGTCTTCATCCAACCAGCTGGCCATGCATCAATAAATAGATGGATTGCAAAAGTTGACATATTGGCATTTCTTCTAAATGCTTCAGTTTGAATCTTTGTTCCAAATGCTTGGTGAGCTTGGCTGCGCTTTACCCATTCGTCCATTGTGTTTGGTCTATCGTAGAAGAAATATGACATGTTGCCACTTTGAGAACCAATTATCTTTGATGGATCCCAAACTTTTTCTTCCTCTTTTGTGTGTGGTAGCCATTCACTTGGATAGTGTCTGTACATAAAGTCAACATTCTCTAAACCTTCAGAACCAAATTCGCCACATCCACAATACCAACCTTCTGGTAAATCAAGCCAATATCCTCGATGTACTTTTCCCATCTCAATACCATGACCGTTGTACCACATTGTGTAAGTGTGATAATCAGGGAGGTCACTTGACGGTGGATCATAGTCGCCATCGATGTGTTTTATGCATCTGTCAGGATTCAAAGCTTTGACAGCACTATCGAGGGCTGTGAACAAATTTTCAAGTTCACTTCTTACCATGTGACGGTGAGGCTTTCCGTTGGCGTTTGCAAAAGGCTCGTTTATGTATGAAATGAGAATTGTTGAAGCATATGGACGAATTAGTTTTTCCATCTCTTCTGCTTGGCGAACAACTTCGGCAAACTTTGTCCTTCTGACATTAGTAAATAGAGGAAGGTCAGTTTGAATTAGAATACCAAGTCTATCACAAATCTCATAAATTTCTTTTTGAACAGGTCTTTGAGTTATTCTAAGAAAGTTCATGTTGCATGCTTTGGCCATTAACATGTCGTATATGAGTTGATCTTTGTCATCTCTATATACATCAAGCTGCTCGTATCCCATTGTGTTGGCACCACGAAGTCTCATGTCGGTGCCATTGAGATAAAACATGCCATTTTTGCCATCTTTTTCCCCAACAACAAAACTTCTCATACCAAAAGTTGTTGTGGCGTTATCTATTTTTGCGCCATCTTTTGTAAGGGTAGCTTGTAGTTCGTAAAGATAAGGCTCATCTTGTGACCAAAGCTTGAAGCTTTTAAATGGTATGACGAATCTAAATTGGTTTTCGCCAACAAAGATTTGTGCGTCTGTAATATTATCGTAAGATATGCCATCTTGAATAACTCTTCCATCAGGAACTTGAGTTAAAACTTGAGGTTTTAATACTTTGTTTTCAAACACAGTTGATGTGAAATTGTGTCCATAAAGAGAAAATATAATCTCAAGTCCTTTATAAGGTAAATACTCTGTGTTATATATCTCACACCAAATTTCAAAAGCATTCTTTTCTACCATTGGTCTTACCCATAGGCTTGATATGTATGCTTTTTCTCTCGTTTCAAGATAGACTCTTTGATATATACCCATTCCAGGAGGACAATGATGCCATCCTGAATTTGGATTATCAAATCCAAGACCTGTAGCAGCATAAAGTTTGCTACCTTCAAGTCTTTCGTTTTCGTATGTTGGTGCGTTGTTGCCTGCATAAACATAGTCGTTTTCAACAACTACAAGAAGGGAATTGCTTCCATTTGATATATATTCTGAAATGTCAAGTTCAAATGGCGCAAAGAAGCCTTCGTGTTGACCGACAAAGTTTCCGTTTACAAAAATCTTGGCTATATAGTCAACGCCATCAAAGTGTAAAATGTATGATTTTGAAACATCTACATTATTTATATATATGTCGGTTCTATAGTATGTTGTTCCTTTGCCTACAGGATCTCCGTAGTGTGGAATTTTAACTTTCTCCCATGAGCCTTCACCCATTATGACTTTTGAGAGATTTTTTATATCTTTATCATTTTGTACTCTAAAGTCAAACTCATCTATATATGTTCTTTGTCTTAATGAATCAAACTTTGGGGCATGACACATAAGGAACTTTGAATATTTGTTTTTAAGGTTACAAATCTCCATATCAAGTTCAGCTTTAGTGCTCATTTTTTTGTATACCGGTGTGGGTATAGACGAAGTATCATTTAGTGTGTATGATACATCGCTTTTTGGCACAGGTAGTTGCTTTACAAGGTTACCCCTTGAAGCTTTTATGTCATTTGATGCAATGGCTGCAAAAACGTCTGCCATATGATCCCCCTTGGTTGATAAAACTACCTAAGATTATACACTAATTAGCGACATTTTTAAAGAAAATGATAAAAATTGTTAAAAAAACACATTGCAAATCGTCTCAAAATTATATTTTAAATTTTGCAACAAATTTAAAAACCAAAAATATTTTGGTAAACTAAACAAATATTTTGCAAAAAATGGCAAACCAGCAAAAAATCACGACCCAAAACTGTTTTTTACACTTATATTTAAACATTGCATTGAAAAAGCACTTGACATTTTATACAAAATGTTATATCATGTCTAATATTCAACAAAAAAACAAATGAACAAATTGTGAATAAAAGTTCATAATTTCAAGTTTACATTTTTTGTCAAATATCCGGGGAAATATTCTCGGAAAGAATAAAAAAATATGGCACGAAGCCAAATTTATGGAGGAATCTATGAAAATCACAGCACGTAGAGTTCTTTGTGTTGTCCTTTGCTTAGTTATGCTTCTCGGTGTAGCAGTATTGGGCGTTGCTTGTGGTAAAAAACCAGCTGCAACAGCTAAAACTTATACATACAAATCATACAGCTCAGCATTGGGTACAAACTGGAACCCACACACATGGGAAATGAACAGCGATGATTTAATTCTTAGCTATGTTTCAAGCCCATTCGTAACAATGTCTATTAAAGATTCTGAAAACGGCGTATACCAGTGGGTATATGAAATGGCTACAGAAGTAACAGACGTTACAAAAGAACATCAGTCTGACCTTACAAAGTACAAAGTTACTCTTCAGTCAGGCAAAACACCTGAAACAACAGAATCAGGTTACGTATTCGAAATCAAATTGAATCCTAATGCTAAATGGGAAAACGGCGTAGCTATCAAAGCTGATGACTACATCTACTCAATGAAGCAGTTGCTCGATTCAAAAATGAAGAACTACAGAGCTAACCTTTACTGGCAGGGCGAAAGCGCTGTTGCTGGTGGTTATGCTTACTACAACTCAGAGTCTCCACTCTACACACCAGTAGTTCCACCATATGATGAAGAAGAACCAGACTATAGCTTTGACATTGAAAACAACGATGTTTACATCGATCTTAAGACACAGGGTATGACACTTGCTGGCTACTCATTCTTTGATATCGCTGGCTACGGTTATATCGACGCTGACGTTCTTACAAAGATGCATACAGAAATGGCTAACGCTTATGGTTTCATCAAAGTAACACCAGATAACAAGGCTCAGATCCTTGATGTTATGGATCAGTATCTTTCTGCTTTTGGTATGTCTATCTACGCTAACGAAGACAAGACAGAAATCGAAACAGAACTCTACATGGAATTCTTGTACGCTATCACAGGCGTAGGTGATAAAGTTGACTACGATGAAGCAGTTGGTTGCTACAAAGTAGACGATTACACAATCCGTTATGTAACAGAAACATATATCGACTTCAACTACTTTATGACATCACTTACTTCTACATGGCTCGTTTACGAACCACTTTATGAAGCAGGTAAAGACACAACAGGTGAACTCGTAACAACAAACTACGGTACATCTAAAGAAACAACAATGTCATATGGTACATACAAGATGGAAACATTCGAAGCTGATAAGCAGGTTGTATTCGTTCAGAACCCTGAATGGTACGGCTTTGAAAAAGCTGAAGATGGTTCACTCATCTCTTACACAAACTTCGAAGTTGATGGTAAGAAAGTACAGCAGTATCAGACAACAAAGATCATCATCGATGTTATGACTGATGCTACAGCTAAAGAAAAATTCTTAAAGGGCGAACTCTCAGAGTGGGCTCCAGAATCAGATGACCTCGTTAAGTACTCAACATCTGATAGAATGTACAAAGTTGATGAAACATACACAATGTCACTCTTCTTTGATACAAATGTTGAAGACTTGAAGAAGATGGACGCTTCAGAAGGTAACACAAACAGTGTTGTTCTTTCTAACGTTAACTTCCGTAAAGCATTCTCACTTTCTATCGACCGTGCTAACTGGGTATCAGCTACAGCAGGTTACAAACCAGCTTACGCTATTATGAACAACTTGTACTACTATGATGTATACAACGATCCTACAACTTCATATCGTAGATCAGATGCTGCTATGCAGGCTATCTGTAACCTCTATGGTGTTGAATACGGCGAAGGCAAAGCATATGCTACACTCAAAGATGCTTACGATTCTATCAATGGTTACAACTTGACAGAAGCTAAAGCTCTTATGAAGACAGCTTGCGATGAACTCGTTGCTGCTGGCCTCTACACAGCTGGTCAGGATATCGTAATCAGAATGGGTTGGAAGAAGGGTGCTTTGGAATCATCAGATAACCAGCAGGTAACACTTCTTAACAACTACATCAACGCTGCTGCTGCAGATTCAGGTTTCGGTCACATCACACTCGATGCTATCGGTAACGTAGAAGACAGATATGGCGACGTTGGTACAAGAGGTACATTCGCTATTGGTTACGGCGCTCGGGGTGGTGCTGCATTCTATCCATTCAGAAACTTCCAGGTTTACATGGATCCAGATAACACAGACATCCATGAAGGTCGTTGTTGGGACCCTACAACAGAAGTATGGACTCTCACAGTTAATGGTGAAGAAGTATCTATGACATGTCAGGACTGGTCAAATGCTTTGATTGGTACAGGTGCATACTCAGAAGCTTCTAACGAAGTTAAGCTCTCAGTTACTGCTCAGCTCGAACAGAAGTTCCTTGAAAAATACTACAGAATCCCACTCGCTGGTTCTACAGTATGTTCACTTCTCTCATTCCAGCTCAACTACTACACAGAAGAATACAACATCATGTATGACTTCGGTGGTCTCCGTCTCATGACATACAACTATGATGACGAAGCTTGGGCTAACTACGTAGCTTCACAGAATGGTACTTTGAAGTACGAATAATACTTATATTAGGTTATAATATTTAGTATATATACTAATGCTAGGATGGGTTTTCCCATCCTAGCATATAGTTTTCGGCTTAATGTCGAGATTTTTTTATATTGGCATTTGCCGAATTGAAAGGAAAATAAGATGTTAAAATACGTTATTAAGCGTGTCTTGTTGATGTTTTTTACATTGTTAGTCATTGTAACAATTTGTTTTATGTTAATTCGTATGTTGCCACACGAATTACCAACAGATAAGAACCAAGCTGAAGTAATTAAGCAAAGATGGGAAGCTCTTGGATACAGCAAACCATTGCTTGTGCAGTTCGGTATTTATCTTAGAAATATATTTACAAAGTTTGATTTTGGTACATCATGGTATGTTTCGTATCGTACCCCCGTTATTGAAGTAATAGGTGATAGACTATTACCAACGGTGCTTGTAAATCTATATTCACTTGTTTTTTCTATCCCGCTTGGCATCGGTCTCGGTGTTTTTGCTGCAATTAAGAAAAATAAATGGCAGGACCACGTAATTAGTACTGCGGTTATGATTTTCGTATCCGTTCCTAGTTATGTTTATGCCTTTTTAGTACAATATATTTTGTATTTCAAATTAAACCTGTTCCCACCAATTTTGTCATCTTTGGCAGATGCAGGAGGTTCATGGTTCTCAGCTAAGATGTTCCACAGTATGGTACCAGCAATTCTTGCTTTGTCATTTGGTGAAATTGCAGGACTTTGTCGTTTTACTCGTGCCGAACTTACAGAAACACTTACTTCAGACTATATGCTTCTCGCAAGAACAAAAGGTCTTACTAGAGGACAGGCTACAACACGTCACGCACTTAAAAATGCCATGGTTCCGATTTTGCCTATGATTATTTCAAGTTTTATCGGCATCCTTGGTGGTTCAATGATTATTGAGCAGATTTTCTCAATTCCTGGTGTAGGTCAGCTCTATATTAAGTCAA
>JAKSVJ010000061.1 GCA_024408015.1 Clostridia bacterium | reverse complement strand
GATGTTTCTATTGATAATACATTGTTCTTGGTAAATGGTAGAACAATCAAAATCAAGGGCGTTAACCATCATGATACTGATCCAAAAACAGGTTGGTATATGACAGGTGAGCAAATGCGAAATGACCTTCTTTTGATGAAACAAAATAACCTTAACGCTGTAAGATTTTCTCACTATCCACCATGTCCTCAAATGTTGGAGATGTGTGACGAACTTGGCCTTTATGTTATTGACGAATGTGACCTTGAAACACATGGTTTGGAACGTGTATACAAGGGTATTGATCCAAGTTTTGCAATTTCCGGAAACCCATTATGGAGAGATGCGTTCATCGATAGAATTAAGCGCACTTTTGAAAGAGATAAAAATAGCACAAGTATTGTTATGTGGTCTTTGGGTAACGAAAGCCATTTCGGCGACAACCACAAGGCAATGAGTGAATATATTAAGTCACGTGATAAGAGACCTGTTCATTACGAAGGTACAACATCTCCAAGAAGATGGATCGAGCCAAGACCTTCAGTTGAAGATGTAGATCCATGCGTTGATGTAGTATCAACAATGTATTGGGCAACAGATGGACTTGAAGAAGCAGGTAAGAACGAAGACAAGAGAACAAGACCATTCTTCATGTGTGAATATGGCCATGCAATGGGTATGGGACCAGGAAGCCTTGAAGAATATTGGGAAACAATATACAAGTATCCTAGACTTATGGGCGGATGCGTTTGGGAATGGGCTGACCATGCTGTATACAGAGATGACAAACGAGCATACTTATATGGTGGTGACTTTGGAGATAAGCCTCATGATGGTAACTTCTGTGTTGATGGCTTGAACTTCCCAGACAGAAAACCACATCTTGGTCTTCTTTCTCTCAAGAAAGCAATCCAACCTATCAGATTCTCATATGTTGATGGAAATATTACATTGACAAACACAATGGATTTCACTTCAACATCGATATTTAATGTTAGATACGCATTTGTTTCAAACGGCAAAGAATTATCAGCAGGAATTATTGATGCTAATATTGGCCCACATGATAGTGTCACATATCTTATTACCGAATTCCCTCAAGTAACAAAGGGAAGAACATTCCTTGAACTCACTGCAACATATAAGAAAGACAATGCTTATGCTAAGGCTGAAGATGTTGCTGCTTGGGCTCAGTTCGAGGTTGAAATCGATAGAGAAGAAGAGCCAATTGAACAAAACTTGTCTGGAGGCGTTATTACTGTTGAAGAAAATAATCGCACATTGACAATGAATGTTAATGGCATCATCTACATGTTTGATAAATCAAAAGGTGTAATTACATCAGTTATTAAAAATGGCAGAGATATTCTTGTTTCACCAACTTCATGGATCTTCCATAGAGCACCTATGGATAATGATATGAATGAAAAACGCAACTGGAACGAACACTATACAAGACTTGCTAGACTTCATGTAACTTCTGTGACAACTGAAGTTGGTGTAGAAAGTGTAGTTGTTACAGTTAACGGTGCTTTCTCAGCTATTTCTGAACTTCCATTATATGTAGTTTCAATTACATATACATTCTCAATTGATGGAATTAATGTTGATCTAAATGGTATTCAGCCTGATAAGAACACTCTCAAGAGTTTCCCAAGAGTTGCTTTGATGATGAGCCTTAGAGAAGGATTTGAAGACCTTGAGTACTTTGGTATGGGTCCATATTCATGTTATTCTGACTTCTGTAATCATGTTAAATATGGCAAGTATACATCAACAGTAACAGACGAATTTGTTCCAATGATTAAACCACAAGAATGTGGAAACCACATTAACTGTGAATATGCAACATTGACATCAAATTTTGCAACAATAAAAGTTACTGGTCAATTTGATTTCTCAGCACTTCATCACAGCTTGTATGAACTTGAAGACGTAACTCACGTTCATGAACTTTCAAAAGATAAGAACACATATCTTATCATTAACCACAAGCAAAATGGTGTTGGATCAAATAGCTGTGGACCAAGACCTCTTGACAAATATATTTTCAAGGATAAGATGATCCACCAAAACTTCACAATTTCTATAATTTAAGCGTTAAAAAAAGCTTTATGTGGGGAAGAATTTTGACATTTTTCCCCACATGAAAGATAAAATGAGTTTAAAATCAAACAATTGAATTATAGAATTAAAAAATTACTTGACAATAAAAGGCTATTCGGTATATAATAGCCACTGTAACTGTAGCAATATGTCGTTTGAAAACGGCAAAAAGGAGGTGCGACGATGAAAAGAACATATCAGCCTAAAAAAATCCAGCGTGAAAAAGTTCATGGCTTCCGTAAAAGAATGAGCACTGCAGACGGCCGCAAGGTTCTCAAGAGAAGACGTGCAAAAGGTAGAGCAAGACTCTCCTATTAATTTTTATTCACTAAGAAAGCCTGTGCTCATAACATAGGCTTTGATTTTTTTAAGTAACGGAGAAATGCATTGAAAAACATAGCAATATCCGAAAATCACCTTTATAAGAAGGTGTACGCAAAAGGAGATAAGGTCTCCTGTAAACATATTGTGGTATATGTATTGATCGATTACCACGCATCGCGTCTTGAACGCGAGAATCCGCTCAAGAAGAGGATAAACCGAGTAGGGATAACGGTTTCAAAAAAGCTCGGAAAGGCGGTTATACGTACACGTGTTAGAAGAATAATACGAGAGGCGTATAGATTAACAGATAAGAACTACAGTCTTAAAAAAGGAAAGCTAGTTGTTATTGTTGGTAAAGAAGCGGCAATTACAGCAAAGAGTACTGACGTTATGGCAGATCTTATATATGCTTTCAAGAAACTCGGAATGATTGAGGATAAAATATGAAGTACATAGCAATATGGCTTATTAGTTTTTATCAAAAATTCATATCGCCATTAAAGGCCCCATGTTGTAGATTTACACCAACATGTTCTCAATATGCTATTGAAGCATTTAGAGAGTGGGGATTTATTTGCGGTTTTGGGTTGACTGTATGGCGCGTTTTGCGCTGTAATCCATTCTGTCGCGGTGGAGAGGACCCTGTTCCCAAGAGAAAACGCAGAGTAAAAGCCGAACCACAGCACAATAATGAAGGAGAAAATAAGGATGCTTAATCCAATTTATTCATTCTTTGGAATGATATTGAAATTCTTTTCCAGTTGGGTAGGTAATAACTATCTATTTGGATTAGTAATGTTTGCAATTTTGATTAAAATTGTAATGCTTCCATTCGGAATCAAGCAGCAAAAGACATCAATTCGTCAAGCTAAGCTTCGTCCACGTGAAATGGCAGTTCGTAAAAAATATGCAGGACGTGAAGACAAAGCAACTCAGCAGAAGATGCAACAGGAGATCATGGAACTTTATCAGCAGGAAGGCTACAATCCTGCAGGTGGTTGTCTCCCAATGCTCATTCAGATGGTAATCATTCTTTTGCTTTATCAGGCAATCATTTATCCATTACAGCACGTTGTTGGTTTGAATGCAGACATTGTTGCTTCTCTTCAGGCATTCTTTGAGAGTGCAGGAACTGAATTCACAAAGTCATATACTGAAATTCAGGTTATCAAGGAAATGAACAACTATTTGTTCACATCTGGCAAAGATGTTTTCTTGGCTAATTTCCAGACATTCCTAGCAGGTTCTGAAAAGTATTTATCAAATGCAGCAACTTATGTTGAAAGTGTAACTAAAGCAGTTAATGCAGGACTTCCAAACTTCGACTTGTTTGGCATCAACAACTTCTTGGCAGAAATACCAAGCATCACATCTTTGTGGACATTCCCATGGACACAAAATGTAGTTTTGGTTCTTGTTCCATTATTGAACTTCGGAACTCAGTTTGGAACAATGAAGTTGACAAGAAAATGGTCTTTCCAGCCAATGCAGCAGGATCAGCAGGGCCAATCTGGTTGTATGATGAAGATGATGGACTGGATGATGCCAGCAATGACATTATACATTGCGTTCGTAGTACCAGCAGCTATTGGTATTTATTGGTTGTTTAACAACTTCTTGGGTGTTATCCAATCATATATACTTCACAAAACAATGCCACTTCCTCAATTCACAGAAGAAGATTATAAGGCAGCTGAAAAAGAACTTAAGGCTAATACAAAACCAGACAAATTGCCAAAGGCAGTTGAAGGTGTTCGTTCTAACCCTAACTCTTTACATACAATTGACTTTGAAGAAGAAGATTATGCTGTTCTTCCAGATTATGATTCAGTTTATGACAAACCAAAGGAAGAAACAAAATCAGCAAATCCAGGTGAACCAAACAAAAATATTGGCGCTTCACCTTTAAAGAAAAAGAAGAAATAACGGAAGGTTATACAATGAAGAATGAAGTAACAGTTAGTGCTAAGAGTATTGAAGAAGCTGTTGCTAAAGGCGCTCAACAATTAGGTGTTTCAGCTGAAGAAGTTAAATACGAAGTTGTTGAAGAAGGTAAGCGTGGTTTCTTGGGTATCGGTTCAACTGACGCTCAAGTTAAAGTAACATATGTGTTCAGTCCTCTTGCAGCTGCTAAAAAGTTTGCAGAAACTTTGATTGCAGACTTGGAACTTGATGCCACAGTAGCTATCCATGATGATGGTGATGGTGAGGCTCTCATGACAATTTCAGGTGAAGACTCAAGCGAACTTATTGGACATCATGGTGATACACTTGACGCTTTCCAGTATCTTGTAAACTTAGCAGCTAATAAGAAAGAAACAGAAGATAGAAAATATACTAGAGTATCTGTTGATATTGAAAATTATCGTGAAAAACGCGAACAAACATTGAGACAGCTTGCTCGTCGTATGGTAGCAAAAGCTAAAAAATATAAAAAGAGTGTATCTCTCGAACCTATGAGTTCATATGAGAGAAGAATTATCCACTCTGAAGTTCAAACAATCGAGGGTGTTTCAACAAAATCAGTTGGCGCTGAAGGTTGCAGAAGAGTTGTCATTTTCCTTGACGGTGCAGAGGTACCAACAGAAGAAAATGTAAAAGTAATGGAAAATTCTAACTCAAATAAATCTAAGGGTTCAAAAGGTGGAAAACAGAGAAAGCATGATAATAAAGAAGCAGCAGCTCCAAGTATCAAGCGTTCTGATCTCCCATATCATGAGCCTAGAAAGATTGAAAAGGCTAAAGACCTTGATTCATATTTTGAAAAGCTCAAGGAATTTTCAAGCACATTTGATCAGTAAAAAAACATGGGCATCCTTGTGATGCCCATTTGTTATTAAAGGATAATATATGGAATCTATGTTTTCATCAACAATTGCTGCAGTATCCACTCCTCGTGGAAAAGGCGGTGTTGCTGTAATAAGAATCTCTGGTGACGATGCAATTAGTATTTGTTCCAAATTCTTAGTATCAAAATCAGAACTTGGTTCAGAACCAAGAAAAGCAATTCTTTGTAAGATTGTAAATGAGGAAAAGGAAGTGCTTGACGAAGGTTTAGTAACTGTTTTCAAAGCTCCTCATTCGTACACAGGTGAAGATACAGTGGAGATTAGCTGTCATGGTAGTGAGATACTATGTAGAGAAATTCTTGAACTAGCTTTTAGATTTGGAGCTATTCAAGCTGGCCCTGGTGAATTCACCAGAAGAGCTTTTTCTGCAGGCAAATTATCTTTGACAGAAGCTGAATCAGTAATTGGAATGATTGATGCCACAAGCAAGATGGCATTGAAGCTGTCAAGAAAAAATCTCGATGGCAAGTTGTCACAAGAAATTGAGAAAGTGTACCAAAAAGTTCGAAGTGTCGTAGGCAGTGTCTATGCTGGAATTGATTTTCCGGACGAGGATCTCGCAACGCTTGATGAATATGGTATGTATGATGGTATTGAAGAAGCAAAATCAATGCTAGATGGCTTGAAGAAATCATATAAAACTGGTCATGCAGTATGTGAAGGCATAAGCACAGTTTTGTGTGGAAAACCAAACACAGGCAAATCAACTATTTTGAATTTACTATATGGCGATCAAAGAGCTATTGTAACTGATATTGCAGGTACAACTCGTGACGTTATTTCAGAAACTGTTGTATGCGGTGATGTAACATTAAATCTTCATGATACTGCGGGTATTAGAGAATCAAGTGACAGTATCGAAAAGATTGGCGTGGATAGAAGTTTTGATGAAGTAAGAAAGAGCGAATTAATCTTAGCTGTATTTGATTCATCAAGAGATTTTGATGATGAAGATAGAGAAGTATTGGAACTTATTTCCGAATGTGAGCAGAACGGGGCATGTGTTGTTTGCGTTATAAATAAGACAGACTTGGCTCAGAAGTTAAACATTAATGAAATAGAGGATAAGTTCAAGAATATAGTTAAGATTTCAGCTAATGATGATAAGTCAAAATATGTACTTGTTGATATTATCAACAAATTAGTTGTTGATGGAGAAATTATTGATTCCAATGATGCTGTTGTAACAAACGCTAGACAATATGCATCAATTTGTAGAGCATACGATTTATGCAATAGCGCTATTGTGGCACTTAAAGAATTAGGACCAGATATTGCTGGTAGTGAACTCGAAAGAGCTATGGTAGAACTCTCACAACTTGATGGTAGAGAAGTGGGAATTGATATAGTAAACGATATATTCCACAAATTCTGTGTTGGCAAATGATTTTAAAGTTTAAAGGTAGGTTCGCCTACCTTTTTTGTTATTTATCAATCAAAGTTAGTGGCAATTTGTTGACAACTGTTGTTTTTTGTGATATCATAATCACGATGAAACGCGGATTTAGCTCATTTGGTAGAGCGCGACCTTGCCAAGGTCGAGGTGGCGGGTTCGAGCCCCGTAATCCGCTCCATTTATTTTATGAAGGAGATATTAACATGAAAAATAAGTTTACTAAAATTGGTTTTATCTTTAGTTTGATTTCTCTTATTTTGAATACATTCGTAGTATTTGGCTTAACTGGTTGTATTCTTTCAATCATTGGTTTTGTTCAAGAGAAGAAAGAATCTGGTAAAGCCAGTGGATATGCTATTGCTGGTATAATCATTGGTGCTATTTCAATTGCATTTGGCATTTTCATGTATGTATTCCTCGGCGATGTACTTGTTAAATGGGTTGAAA
>JAKSVJ010000060.1 GCA_024408015.1 Clostridia bacterium | reverse complement strand
ATTCAATTGGTTTGTGGTTGTTTTCCAGGGCTGTGAGTTTTTTCACAGCCCCTTTTTTTAATAATTTCCAATTAAAAAACTATTTTGAAAAGGTCGATTAATACACCAAAACCAACACCGAAACCATATAAGATTGCTGTAATGATTAAGTTTTGCTTTAATGGTTTATTTGTTCTAAAGAGAACAAGTAAGCCAACACCTGAACCTACTAAAAGACCTGACATCATAACACCTGGAGTAATAATATTGTTTATATACAAATTAGTTATTACTATTGATGAAGCGCAATTTGGAATTAGTCCTACAAGACCAGAAATCAAAGCACCAATGACAGGTAAGTTAATGAACAATGACGCTAAATTTTCTTCTCCTATAAAAGCTATTGCGATATTGAGTACAAGCGTAAAAATGAAAATATAGACAATAATATGAAGAAAATGTCTAAGAGCAGATTTTAATATACCTTCTTCACATTGACATCCTTCGCGCTCGCACAATTCATGAATCGCAATTTCTTGTTTGTTCTTTTTTGTTAATGAAAGCACAATATCTACGATAAATCCAGCAATAAGGCCTATTGCCATTTTTGCACCAATTATCTTTATTATGGTTAAGAATTCAACTTGTTCTGTAATCAATATTGGAAGCATTTCATCTGAAGTAGAGAGCAAGGCAGCAATAAGTGTTCCCATTGTAATTACTCTACCAGCATATAGACTAGAACATGCGGCCGAAAAGCCACATTGAGGAATTACTCCAAAAATGCTACCAACTATTGGGCCAACTTTTCCGGACTTTGACATTAGTCTATTTGTCGCATCTTCAGCTTTGTTCTCAATATATTCCATAAGTAGATATATCAAGAAAAGGAAAGGCGCAATTTTTAGTGTGTCAATTAAAGTATCTATTAACGCGTCTAGAAGTGTTTTCCAAAACATAATGATTATTTAACCCTATGAATAAATGGAAGTATAAGATTCACTATTACACAGAGGACTAAAACTATACCTGAAACAATTGAGAATATAAAATTACCAATTGAACAAAAATAGAATAGGGCTGTGAAAGCTATTATATTAATGATGGCACGCAACAACATGCCAAAACTTTTTCCGAAACTATGTACATTATCACCCATGATTACACCTCTAAGCTAAAAGTAAGAGCGCGATTACTACTTGTGTTGCTAAAGCCAACCAAGCTGTAATAGCAAAATGGAATTTTTCGATTGGATTTGTTTTGTGTCTAACAACATACATGCCGAACATTGCACCGAGAGAGCCGCCGAATGATGCTAGTGATAGTAACACCATCTCAGGGATTCTTGCGGAACCTCTCTTTGCCTTTGATTTATCAACTGTGAATCCTATTGCTGTTATATCACTCATTACGGCTATAACGATAAGATATGTATAAATCATAATTTTCCTTTTCATAAAACCACTGGGTCTCCCCAGTGGTTTTGGTTTTATTTTAGTTATTGTCTGCTAATGCATCTTTTCTAGAAAGATTAATTCTTCCTTTTTCATCAACGCCAAGATATTTAACTGTAACTTTGTCTCCAACAGATACAACATCTTCAACATTTTCAACACGTTTTGTGTCGAGTTTTGAAATGTGAACAAGACCTTCTTTTCCAGGAGCAATTTCAACAAAAGCACCGATTGGAATAATTCTTGTTACAGTTCCGTTGTAGCAACATCCAACTGTTGGTTCGAATACGATTGCATCAATAATACCTTTTGCCATCTTACCCGATTCTGGGTTAACAGCAAGAATGTAAATTGAACCATCTTCTTCGATATCAATCTTAGCACCTGTTTCAGCTGTGATCTTCTTGATCATTTCACCGCCCTTACCAATAACGGCAGCAATCTTATCAACGTCAATCTTCATCTGAATAATCTTTGGAGCATATTTGCTGATTTCAGCACGTGGTTCTGGGATTGCTTTTAAGATGTACTCATCAATGATGTAATCTCTACCAATGTGTGTTCTATTGAAAGCAGCTTTGATGATTTCTGGAGTAAGACCGTCAATCTTAAGGTCCATCTGAATAGATGTGATACCTTTATGTGTACCTGCAACCTTAAAGTCCATATCTCCGTAGAAGTCTTCAAGACCCTGGATATCTGTCATTGTATCCCATGAGCCATCTTCTGCTGTGATAAGTCCACAAGAAATACCAGCTACTGGAGCTTTAATCGGAACACCAGCATCCATAAGAGCAAGAGTTGAACCACAAACAGAAGCCTGTGATGTAGAACCATTAGAACTTACAACTTCAGAAACGAGTCTCATAGCATATGGGAATTCTTCTTTTGAAGGAAGAACTGGAATAAGTGATCTTTCTGCAAGAGCACCATGTCCAATTTCACGTCTACCTGGGCTTCTAATAGCTTTAGCTTCACCAGTTGAATAACCTGGCATGTTGTAGTGGTGGATATATCTCTTTTCTGTTTCTTCGTCGATACCATCGAGTAACTGAGCTTCTGAAAGAGCACCAAGTGTACATGTTGTAAGAACCTGTGTCTGACCTCTAGTGAACAAGCCTGAACCATGTGTTCTTGGGAGGATACCAACTTCAGCATCCAAAGGACGGATTTGATCCATTCTTCTACCATCAACACGTTTCTTATCAACGAGGAGCCAACGACGAACAATCTTCTTTTGAATCTTGTAGATAAGCTCAGGGAGCATTATGTCAAGACCTTCATATTTTTCAGAGAAGTTTTCAAGAATAGCATCCTGAATTGGCTGCATTCTAGCATCTCTTACTGTCTTGTCATCTGTGTCAAGAGCAAACATAACGTCTTTTTCACAGAAGTTAAAGATTTCATCAAACATATCATGGTCAAGTTCACATGAAGGGTAATCAAATTTTGGTTTACCGATTTCAGCAACGATTTGGTTGATGAATACGATGAGTTTTTTGATTTCTTCGTGAGCTTCCATGATGGCATTATACATTGTGTCATCATCAACTTCATTAGCGCCAGCTTCAATCATAACAACTTTCTTTTCGCTAGCAGCGACTGTAAGTTGGAGATCACTCTTTGCACGCTGTTCAGCTGTTGGGTTCATAACAATCTTGCCATCTACAAGACCTACGAACATACCACCGATTGGTCCATTCCACGGAATATCAGAGATAGAAAGTGCGATTGAAGCACCGATCATAGCTGTGATTTCAGGTGAGCAATCAGGGTCAACTGACATAACTGTGAGTGTAAGAGCAACGTCGTTTCTCAAATCCTTAGGGAAGAGAGGACGAACTGGACGGTCAATAACACGGCTTGTTAAGATAGCCTTATCGCTTGGTCTACCTTCACGACGGTTAAAGCTTCCAGGAATTCTACCTACTGCATAGAGTTTTTCATCAAAGTCAACTGAGAGAGGAAGGAAATCAATTCCATCACGTGGCTTTGGAGAAGCTGTTGCACAGCAAAGAAGAACTGTTTCACCATAGTGAATCATAACTGAACCATTTGCAAGTCCAGCAACTTTACCACTTTCAACTACAAGTGGTCTACCTTCGAAATCATATTCGAATTTTCTGTAATTTTCAAACATTTTTGCCTCCTTAATATTTTGGAATATATTTACGCGGAAACAATCTGTTTAGCACTTAGATAAGGCTCGAAATTATTCGGACTTTATTTAATTGCTATACAAACCATTTTCCGCAATTTTTTACAATTTTAAAGGGACGATGAGAAATCGCCCCTTTTGTTAGTGCTTACTTTCTGAGACCGAGTTTCTCTATGATTGCACGATAACGCTCGATATCTTTCTTCTGGAGGTAACCGAGAAGATTCTTTCTCTTACCAACCATTTTGAAAAGACCACGACGGCTGTGGTTGTCGTTAGGGTTGCTCTTAAGATGTTCTGTGAGCTCTGCAATTCTTGTTGAGAGAATAGCAATCTGAACTTCTGGAGAACCTGTGTCTGTTTCGTGTGTTCTGTTAGCAGCAATAACTGACTGTTTTGTTTCTTTCTGCATGATAAATTCACCTTTCTAATTATTTTTGTACTAAACCGTAAAACCGAGTGAACGTCGGGTGATGCTTCGCAGCACGCTTGAATACAAGCCGTATATCGAACACTGGGCAGTCGGCACATACATGAGAATATTACCATAAAAGTCATGATTTGTAAAGACATTTTTCAAAAAAGAGTTCAGTAGTTTAACTGAAATTTGCAATTTTTTCTCTAAAATGTAACTTTAACCATAGAATATATCAATATGCATATGGATTATTGTAAAAAAAGTATATTGAAAAAGGGGATTGGTTGTAGTAAAATGTATACGATTTATATTTGGCTTTGCCAAAGGAAAGAGGATTAATATGGCATTAGTTACTACTAAAGAGATGTTTAAGAAAGCATATGAAGGCGGTTATGCTGTTGGTGCTTTCAACATAAACAACATGGAAATTATTCAGGCTATCACAGAAGCTGCTGCAGAAGAAAAATCACCAGTTATTCTTCAGGTTTCAGCAGGTGCTAGAAAGTATGCAAAACCTGCATATCTTATTGGTCTTGCAGAAGCTGCTGTTAAGGACACAAACCTTGATTTTGCACTTCACCTTGACCACGGTGCTGATTTTGAAATTTGTAAATCATGTATTGATAGTGGCTTCACTTCAGTTATGATTGATGGTTCAAAATGGTCTTTCGAAGAGAATATTGAACTCACAAGGAAAGTTGTTGAATATGCTCACGCTCATGGCGTAGTTGTAGAAGGCGAACTTGGCAAACTTGCTGGTATTGAAGATGATGTTAACGTAAGTGATGAAGATTCTTCATATACACGTCCAGAAGAAGTTGAAGAATTCGTAACAAAGACAGGTGTTGACTCACTTGCTATCGCTATCGGTACAAGCCATGGTGCTTACAAATTCAAGGCTGATCAGTGCACAAGAGATGAAAATGGAATTCTTCTTCCACCTCCACTAAGATTTGACATTCTTGATGAAGTTTCAAAGAGACTCCCAGGATTCCCAATTGTTCTTCATGGTGCTTCATCAGTTCCACAGAACTTTGTAAAAGAAATCAATGCTTTGGGCGGTAAGATGCCTGATGCTATTGGTGTTCCAGAAGATCAGCTACGTAAAGCTGCTAGCATGGCTGTATGTAAAATCAACATCGACTCTGATATTAGACTTGCTATGACAGCTGGTATCCGTAGAGTATTCACAGAACAGCCAGACGTATTCGACCCAAGAACATATCTTACAGTTGCTAGAGCTGAAGTTAAGAATATGGTTAAACATAAGATTGTTGACGTTCTTGGTTCAAATGGCAAAGCTTAACTAATAGGAGTTTGAAAATGTTAAATAGAATCGTTGCATTCGCGGAGGACGCAATAACTCCTGAAGTTGAAGAAGCAAGTTTTTCATTCAAGTCTGTACTTGATACAGTAATAACTTGGTGCACTTCAACTGGCTTAAAGCTAATAATTGGCATAATTTTACTTGTTGTTTCATTTATAGCAATTAAAGTAATTACAAAAGGTATTGGAAAGAAAATCGAAAAGAGCAAAAAACTTGATAAGACACTTTCAAAAACTTTGATGAATATCTTAAAGGTTGCTCTTCAAGTTGTAGTTGTTATTTGTCTTGTGGGTTATGTTGGAATCGACACAAGTGGTTTGGCCGCAGTTGTTGCTTCTCTTGGTGTTTGCGTAGGATTGGCTGTAAATGGTGCTTTGTCCAACTTCGCTGGTGGTATTCTCATCATTTTAACAAGACCTTTTAAAGATGATGATTTTATTGAAGCTTGTGGTTATTCAGGTATAGTTGAAGATATTCACATCATCAACACAAAACTTCGTACACCAGATAACAAAGTTGTATATATTCCAAACGGAACATTGTCAGCTTCTTCAATAGTAAACTACTCAGAAAAAGATATTAGAAGAGTTGATTTTACATTTGGTATTGCTTATTCAGCTGACTATAAAAAAGCTGAGGCTATTGTAATGGATATTCTTAAGAATCATGAACTTGCATTACAGGATCCAGCTCCAATGGTAAGAATTTCTGCTCACAACGAAAGCTCAATTGATCTTGTTGCAAGAGTATGGGTAAATAGTGCTGATTATTGGACAGTTCATTTTGATGTTCTCGAACAAGTTAAAACTGCTTTTGATGAAAACGGAATTGAAATTCCATTCAAGCAGGTTGACGTTCACATGCGCTAATCAGTTGTTTTGCTTAAATTAGAAGCAAATTAACAAAAACAATTAGAACACCGTTATTTGTTAACTCAAATTAACGGTGCTCTTTTTTTGCTTTTTTTGACAATTTGTTGTTGAGAGAAAAATAATATTGTGGTAGAATTAAATTGTATAAATATATTAAAATATACGGGGATACTCATGGCTCTTATTACTATCATAAAAAACAATATAAAAAAAACATGTGTTGTTACTGAAGGTACAACCGTACTCAATATGCTTATAGAAAATGGTGAAAAGATATATTCACCTTGTGGCGGTAATGGTACTTGCGGTAAGTGTTATGTCGGTGTTGAAGGCAACGTTAGTGAGCCATGTGATGTTGAGATAGCGAATTGTCCAAATGGAGTTAGATTAGCTTGTAAAACTATCATTTTAGGTGACGCAACAGTTTTTCTTGAAAACTCTAAAATGGAAGTTTGTACGAGTGTAGAAGATAGTCAAATAGAAATAGATCCAATAGTGAAAAACGAAAACGATAATTATGGTATCGCTATTGACATAGGCACTACTACTGTTGCTATGTACTTATGTGATTGTAATACCGGTTCGATTGTTGGGGTTAAAGGTTTTTCAAATCCTCAATCTTCTTTTGGCGCGGATGTAATATCAAGAATGGACAAAATAATTAAAGATAATAGTTCTTTGAATTTACAAAAGAATGCAGTATTGACAGAAATTAATAGTGCTATTTTAGAACTAAGCAACACAAACAACATTGATATAAGTTCAATACATTCAGCCGTTATTTGTGGAAATACTGTTATGCAACACATTTTTGCTGGAATAGACCCTTCGACGATTGCTGTTGCACCATTTGAGGCAAAGACTTTATTTGAAAATGGTCATTATAAAGCCAGTGATCTTGGCCTTAATATAAATCTCAACGGAACATGTTTATTAGCGCCATGCGTAGCTTCATATGTTGGTGGTGATATTACTGCAGGTGCATTTTTAAGTATGGTCTGGAACAGA